>JAZLEH010000039.1:0-3969 GCA_045615165.1 Eubacteriales bacterium
CGCTATTGTCCGGCGCAACTTCTCCGTGGAATGCACTTATAATCGTTGCATATTCGGCTCTTCTTCTCGCCCTGTCCGGTTATATCAGACATCGTCGAATCATAGAAGCGTGAGGAAAGGAAGGATAATATGCGTAAGATAAAAGAATTTATTAAACGTTATCTTATATTCAGCAAAAGACTTCTGATGAAAAAAAGCTTCCTTGCGATACTTCTGCTCATCCCGCTTGTTGTTGGCGCTGTTGAGATAGCCGTCGATAAGGGGGAGAGCGGTGTCGTTGTTGTTGCGCTTGCAATGGAGGACGGCAATGACTTGATCGCACAAGAGATCGTAGATGATCTTACGTTAGACGAGGGGTTAGTACGCTTTGAATTATGCGAAACGCCATCCGAGGCAATTACTTGCGTTGAAACGGGAAAGTCCGATGCGGCGTGGATTTTGCAGGATAATTTGGGTGAAAGAATAAAAAAATTTATTAATCATACCCACGCAAATAATGCATTCGTTACCGTTATACAACGAGAAAACAGTACGTTTTTGAGCGTTGCTCTTGAAAAACTCAGCTCGTCACTTTATTCGAGTATATCAAAGATTCTGTTTCTGGAGGAGGGCAAAGAACTCTTTCCCGAAATGTCGGATGAGGATTTTGAGGAGTTTTATTCCTCAGTCAATGCAGGCGGTGAGGATCTTTTCGAATTTATTTATGCGAAGGAAAACAGCGCTGACATAGTTAGAGAAAAAGAAAGCATCAGCTTCCTCGTTTCACCACTTCGCGGATTCCTCGCAATAATGGTCGTTCTTGGCGGTGTGGCGGTTGCAATGTATTATATAAACGACGAAGAGCACGGCGTTTTCATCAGGCTTCCGCGCGGAGAGGGATTCGCGTTTTCGATTGCATATCATGCGGCGGCGATAATAATGGTTGCAACAGTTATGCTGGCGGCAATCTTTGCAATGAAAATATCCAGAGGATTGGGATATGAGCTATTGGCAATATCTATATATTCGGTGGCTGTAATCGGATTCTGCATGTGTGCGAGATTGATTGTTGGAAACATACGTGCGTTTGGAGCAATAGCGCCAATTCTAATTCTTATTATGGTAGTCGTTTGCCCGATTTTGTATCCCGCGCCAAATCTTGCCGCGATACAGTATTTAATACCTCCGTATTATTATCTGCGTTCCATGTCCAACGTGTTGTTCTTATGGTATATGGCGGCTTATTCTGTGGTGATTTTAATCCTGGCGTTCTTGCTTCATCGACTTAGATTTAAACAGCGCGAAGGATAAAGTGTTTTTAATTCCTGAGAGATAACAAAAACTAATACAATAGGATAAAATTAGTATGATCGATCTTCATCAAAAAGTATTAAATAAAACCGTAAAAAAGTGGATTTCAGAAATTCCGATCGTTGAGGACGTAGTAAAAGGAGAAGAGACTCTTTGGCTTAACCCCGACAAAAAGCCGTTTTCCGAAGCGAAAGAAAAGTCAGCTCTTAAAGCAGAAGATATCAAGGATGCATCCGACAGGCTTAAAAGATTTGCAAGCTATTTTAAGCGCGTATTTCCCGAAACGGAGAAGACGGGCGGTCTTCTTGAGTCGCCTCTCGCGTTTATCCCGAAAATGAAATCGGGGCTTGAAGAGAAATACGGTGAGAAGATCAACGGCGATCTTCTTATCAAGCTTGACAGCCATCTTGCCGTATCGGGATCGATCAAGGCGCGCGGCGGAATTTACGAGGTTCTCTGCGTTGCCGAGAAGATCGCTATTGAAAAGGGCGGCTTAAAGGAAAGCGACGATTATTCCGTGCTTGATAACGAGTATTACAAGAGTCTGTTTTCAAAATATGAGATTGCGGTCGGCTCGACGGGAAATCTCGGACTTTCGATCGGAATTATCAGTGCTAAGCTCGGCTTCAAGGTAACCGTTCATATGTCTGCCGATGCGAAGCAGTGGAAAAAGGATATGCTTCGCTCAAAGGGCGTTACCGTCGTCGAATATGAAGACGATTACAGCGTAGCGGTTGAAAACGGACGAAAGGCGGCGGAGAAAAACGAGTTCTGCCACTTCGTTGACGATGAGAATTCGAGGACGCTATTCCTCGGATATTCGGTTGCCGCCGAGAGAATTAAAAAGCAGTTTGACGATATGGGAATAAAGATAAGCGCAGAAAAGCCGCTTTACGTTTACCTCCCCTGCGGAGTCGGCGGCGGGCCGGGCGGCGTAGCGTTCGGACTTAAAATGGCGTTTGGCGAGAACGCGCATTGCTTCTTTGCTGAGCCAACGGAGTCGTGTTGCATGATGCTCGGTATGGCGACGGGGCTTCATAATAAGGTCTCGGTCAACGATTTCGGAATAGGGAACAAGACTATTGCCGACGGCCTTGCGGTCGGAAGGGCATCCGGCTTCGTTGGACGGGAAATGATCGGATTTATGGACGGATGCTATTCCGTGAGCGACGAGCGTATGAGCGCGCTTTTGAAGATGCTCGTTGACACTGAGGATATCCGACTTGAGCCGAGCGCGCTTGCGGGAATGTTTGGCCCCATTATTCTTTCGAAAAAGACGGGCAGTCTCCCCGAGGGATATCATCTCGTTTGGGCGACGGGCGGCAATATGGTTCCCGTGGCAGAGCACGAAAAATATTATAAAGCGGGCGAGGCTGTTTACGATAAGGTATAAAATCTTTTCGAAAATCTCTTAAATGGCTTTACAAAGTGCTTGATTAGTGATATAATCTATATGTAAATTTTAACTTTCAAGGAGTAAAAGATATGAAATTAATTATCAAGGATAATTACGAAGCTATGAGCGAATGGGCTGCACAGCACATTGCAAACGCGATAAACAACCACAAGGAGAATCGCCCCTTCGTGCTTGGATTGCCCACCGGCTCTTCGCCTCTCGGAGTTTATAAAAGACTCAGCGAAATGAACAAGGCAGGCAAGGTTACCTTCAAGAACGTAGTTACCTTTAATATGGACGAGTACGTTGGTTTGCCCAGAGAGCACGATCAGAGCTATTGGTATTTCATGCACGAAAACTTCTTTAATCACATCGACATTCCCGCAGAGAATATAAACATTCTTAACGGTATGGCAGAGGATCTTGAAGCAGAGTGCCAGCGTTATGAGGACAAGATCGCATTCTACGGCGGAATCGATCTCTTCATGGGCGGTAGCGGAGTTGACGGACATATCGCGTTCAACGAGCCCTTTACCTCATTGACCTCAAGAACCGGCGTTCGCGCTCTTACCGAGGACACCCTCATCGCTAACTCTCGCTTCTTCGATAACGATCCCAACAAAGTTCCCAAGACCGCTCTTTCGGTTGGTGTTGGAACTGTTTGCGATTCCAAGCAGGTTATGCTTCTTATCAGCGGTCACAACAAGGCTCGCGCTCTTCGCCACTGTGTTGAGGGCGGTGTTGACCACGCGTGGACTATTAGCGCACTTCAGCTTCACAAGGACGGAATCATCGCTTGCGACGAGGCTGCTTGCGGCGAGCTTAAGGTTGATACCTACAAGTATTTCAAGGAAATCTATAAGAACGAAAAGTAAAATAAAAGGGCTGCCTTAGCAGCCCTTTTCGCTAATATGTATATTTGTCCTCGGGGTTGACTTTAAAAATCTTTTGTGATAGAATATCCATATCTAATAAGCAAGGTCGTGTTATTATGAAAGAAAAAAAGCTATATAAAAAGAAGATAGTCTGGGACGGAGATTCCATTTGCGCAGGATCGGTTAAGTACGGAAACTGGGCGACGAGAATTTGTGCGAGAAACAAAATGGAATTTAAGAATTACGCCGTTGGCGGAGGAACCGTTACGGAAGAGGTTTGGTCTCAGAGGTGGCAGAAAAACAGACACTCTGTTTCGGCAACTCTCGATACTGTGTATGCGGAAAATCCCGATGCGGACTTTATAATATTTGAGGGTGGAACGAACGATGCCGATCTTCTCGGACTTG
>JAZLEH010000040.1:0-1806 GCA_045615165.1 Eubacteriales bacterium
TTTTTATATTTTCGCTCAAATTACACGCGCACACACGGGTTCAGAGTCCTTCCATACAAAAAATAACGGATAGCCCTTCGGCTATCCGTTATTCTTTACGGCCTCCAATACTCCGCTATCGTTTCCTTTGCGAGCTGAACGTAGCGCTTGCCGCGCTCGTAGTCGCCGAAGATGGTGCCAACTTCTCTCTGCGCTACCTCAAAAAGACAGCCGCTCGCGGCTTTACTGATGCCTTTGAAGCATTTTCTTATCGCATCCTCGTCAAGGGGGCCGCGATCGGTCACAAATTCGGCTCTCGGCTTGCTGTAATATACAACGCGGCTTCCGCGCAGATACTCGCCGATCTGCTCCTCGTTGTTGAATGGCGACACCGAAAGCTTGCGGAGATTATCCCATTTGGAAAGATAATCGACCCAGATATTATCCACTCTTTCGCAACAGCCGTAGGAAAGCAAGCCGAAGCGCTTGACCATACGGTCAAAATAAGGATAAACGAATTCCCCGTACATCTCGGGGGAGACCGCCGTCGTTTCCTGCGATTCAAGGAAGCCCCAGATCTGCTTTGTGGAGGTTATTTCACCCTCGGCGGGCAGCTCGTCGGTAAAGGCGAAGGACTCCTGCGCCACGCTTGAGAACCCGTTCGTCGGGAGAAGGAGCTTGTTCTCTTCCAGATAATCATAGTACCGCTCGTAAACCTTCGTTGCCATATCCATCAGCTCGTGGAGCTTTTCGGGGCAGTCATACATGGACATATAGTAGGTTTCCATATTGACAAGCTTTACAAGAGGATTGGTGATCGCGCCGCGGAGGGACGCCTGCATAATGCGCGAGGGGAGAATGTCGCCGAAAATGCTGTCCGCCAGAGCGCACCATTCCCGCGTGCCTTCCATATCTACCGTGAATCCGCCGCCACGGAATATGTCGAAATCCTCTTCTATATCCTCGGTCAGCGGCTCAATGTGAAAGCCGATCGAGTCCTTTGCTCTCGTAATAACGGGCTGTGCGCCGAAGGGCGAGCCTTTGAGGAACACGTTCACGTCAAATCTGTCCGAAACGGGAGTGTCGTCGTCAAAAAGCTCACGTCCGACCATCGAGGACAGAAGCTGCCATTCGAGCTTTCGCGCCTCCTTGCCCTCGCAACGCATGCGGGGAGTGATGACCTCGCCCGTGAAATTCGAGAACAAAAGCCGCACAGTCGGCATGTCGCGCAAGCCCTTCGCCTGCTTATCCCACATTGCAAGGATCTCGTCGTTTCGCGGACAGTTTGCAAGCGCCGCCTTTCGCGCGGCAAGCTCGCGGAGTATTTCCCTGTCCTTCAAAGATACGTTTATCATAGCAAAAACTCCTATCGGTAATTCTTCTAATTAATTATATCATAACAAACCGATTATGTAAAGTCTTTTTTAAAAATACATTCTCCGCTCTTTTCCTCTTTTACGATTGACAACGCCCCGCGCTTGTGATATAATAAACTGATGAATAATTTATTTTTCGAGGCACAACAATGACAACCTTTACCGCTACGCTGACGCCGATGCTGACGCTGTTTGTCTGCATTGCGCTTGGATTCATACTCAGCAAGTGCAAGATCCTGCCCGAGGGGTCGGGCAAGGTTATGGCTAAAATGGAGACCTGGATCTTCTGTCCCGCGCTCAATTTTACCACAATGGCATACTTTTGCACGGTCGATTCGATCGGCGAGCATCTTATCAATATAATTCTCTCCTCCCTCGGCGTTCTGCTTGCCGTGGGAATATCGATCTTTCTTGCGCGCTTTTTCGTCAAGGAAAAGGGGCCCGAGCGCGG
>JAZLEH010000041.1:0-23177 GCA_045615165.1 Eubacteriales bacterium
ACAGCTAACTTTTCCATTTTGTCTCCTTTACTTTAACGTGGATTTAAGCGCCTTATAGTCGCGAACGGCGGCTTTTGCAAGGCGGTTATTCTGCACGAGCGGACGGTTTGCGGGGCAAACGAACGAGCAGCATCCGCATTCCATACAAAGGTTGATGCTATATTCCTCAAGCTTTGCAATCTTATCGTCAACGGAAAGACTGAGCGCCTTTGAGAAGGTGGCGGGATTAAGCTTCATCGGGCAAGCGGAAACGCATCTTCCGCAATGGATGCAGGCGGTAGCCTCGCGCTCCTTCGAATCCTCACTGTTAAGGACGGTGAGCGCGTTGTTTCTCTTGCTGATAGGCTCGCTTACCGAGCTTGCGGCAACGCCCATCATCGGGCCGCCGAAGAGAACCTTGCACGCTCCGTCAAGCTCAACTCCCGCGAAGGCGAGAACGTCGCTTATCGCAGTGCCGAGAGGAACGACTATATTCTTCGGCTCTTTTACCGCGCTTCCGTCAACGGTGAGGCACTTATCAACGAGGGGCATACCCGTCGTCATATAGCGCGCAAGAACCGCGAGGGAGGTAACGTTAATAACGAGAACTCCGATATCGGCGGGAAGCTTTCCCTCGGGAACTACGAGACCCGTCGTGTTATAGATAAGCACCTTTTCTGCGCCCTGGGGATAGAGGGTTGGAAGAGGCATTACGGAAACCTTCGCGTCGTCGCGGAAGATCCTTGCAATCTCTTCGATGCAGGCGGGCTTATTCTTCTCAATTCCGAAGATGAACTTTTCAATGCTCGGAATGAACTTTGCAAGAATGCCTATTCCCTCGAATACGAGCTCGGGCTTATCAAGCATCGTTCTCGTGTCACTCGTGATATAAGGCTCGCACTCTGCGGCGTTAATTACGACGGTGTGAATATTACCGCTCTTTGCCGCGCCGAGCTTAACTGCCGAGGGAAATCCCGCGCCGCCAAGACCGACGAGACCCGAATTTCTTACGGCAAGAATAAACTCGTCAAGATCGTTAACCACGGGGGGCTTGACCTCCTCCGACACGGTCATAAGTCCGTCGCTCGCAATTCTTACGGCGGGAACCTCTCTACCGTCGGAGAGAAGATAATTTTCAATTTTAACTACCTTACCGGAGACGGATGCGTGAACGGGGCTTGAAACCGCGCCCGACGCCTCTGCGATAAGTTGTCCTACCTTTACCTCGTCACCAACCTTGACGATAGGGGTGGCGGGTGCGCCTATATGCTGTGACATAGGAAGCAAGACTTCTTCAGGAATCGGCATTTTGATAGGAGCCATATCCGCAGTGTTCTTGTTATGCGGGATATGAGTCTTACCTAAAAATCTGAACCCAAACATATACTTTTCCTTTCATATTTCAAACGGCGCTACATATAAATGCGCGCTATTTGATTTATTAAATATTTATATATCTAAGCTAGTATACCATAAAACTCGTTCTATGTCAATACAATAAGCGATAGTTATATTTTTAACATAATTGGCAAAATATAACGGTAAAGTTCGAAAAGTGAGAAAGGAAATCAGTCTTTGACGGATATCGTTAAGGACAGTTGAGGGCACAAAACAAAAAGGGGCTCGAAAGCCCCTTAAAAATTATTTAATATCCGAAATAACGATTCCGTCGGTGTACTTAACGCTTCCGTCCTTATAGATCCAGATAACGTCGATATTGCCGATTTCGGTGACGAGAGAAAGCCCCTCCTCATACGACATACAGAAGAGCGCGGTCGAGAGCGCGTCTGCAAGTCCGCTATCCTCGGTGATGATAGAAACGGATGAAAAATAATCGGCGGGAATAAGAGTTGCGGGGTCGATAATATGGTGATACCTTTCGTCGCCCGCGATAAAGTAGCGCTCGTAGTCACCCGAGGTAACTATCGAGGTATTCTTCACGTTGACCTTGCACTTAACGGAAAAGTCAGCCTCCTTATCGGGGTTGGTGATACCCGTCACCCAGCCGTCGCCATCGGGCTTTGAGCCGATGAATCGCAGGTTGCCTCCGATATTGAGAACTATGGAATCCGCGCCGTCGTTCTTTAATATCTCGTATATCCTCTCAACGGCGTATCCCTTTGCAATAGCGCCGACGTCGATCGACGCCTTGGGGTCGGAAATATATACCGTTGAATTCTGCTTATCGATCACCAGCGAATCGATAGAGGTATGCTCTGCCGCCTCGGAAAGAGCCTCTGCCCTAGGAAGCCTTGCGGGATCAAGATAACCGAAATCTCCGTCTGCCTCCTCGCGAAGGTCGTGCCATATTTTCAAGACGCTTCCGAGCATTATATTCGTTTTTCCGTTGGTCAATGCATACAATTCTTTACAATATAAAAGAAAATCGACGAGTGCGGGGTCGACCGTTACAGCCTTTTTTCCCGCATTTTTATTGATGGTTTTTATATTATCGACTCCTGCGTACTCGTAGTATATATCAAAGAGCTTATGATAATACGAGAGCGTCCGGTCAACCGTCTTTGCAAATCCCGCAAAAGTCTCCTCGGAGATATCGGAATATGCGTAAATAGTTGACACGGTATTGAAGTGAGCATAGGAAACGACCTTGGACTGCTTCGCGCCGCCGCTCTGTGAGCCGTCTCCCGCAGGGCCAAAAAGTCCGTCGCAGGAGGAGAGCGAAAGAAGCGAGGTTATAACAACCGATATTAAGATCAGTGCAGAGATTATCTTTTTCATACGTTCCTTTTCATTACTTAGCAAAAAGGGGCTGATTAAAGCCCCTTTTGTGTTAGGTTAAATTATCTTGCGTAGCCTGCTGCAAGAACGAGAACAGACTTAAGTCCGCCTGCGTAGATGGTGCATCCACCCTCAACCTTATCGGTAGAGAGGTTTGCAAGCTCTGCAAGGGTCATACCAAGCGATCTGTCAGCGAAGGACTGAGCCTGCTTGTACCAGTCGCCGGCAGGCATAACGTTGTCCTTGTCATAGTCCTCACCAAGCTCATTCTTAGTGCCGGTGTAGGTAGCGGTGGTTGCATCGCCGTAAGCGTAAGAAGCGGTGTCAACAGAGTCGATCATAGCTGCAACAACCTTGTCGCCGCCGAATACTACTGCGCCGAAGTCAGCAGTGATCTTATTGCCTGCGAATGCAGCGTTGATTCCGAAGCCGAGAGTGATCTCCTCAGAGGTAGCGAAGCTAACCTTCTGCTCGTATGCAAATGCCTTTGCAACGAGAGTCTGGAATACGGGAACGGAGGACTTCATGGTGCATCCTGCAACAAGGCCTTCGCTGGAAACGTTATCAGCGGAGGTATCAAGAGCTGCAACGTCTGCTGCGGTCTTGCCAACGAGGAAGTTCTCAAAAGCCTTAGCCTGCTCCTCCCAAGATCCCTTGGACATACCGGTGTATCCAGCGCCCTTCTCAACCTTGGTGGTGATTCTTGCAACGCTTCCGTCTGCAGAAAGAGCCTGCTCAAAGCTATCGAAGCGAGCGGCAACGATCTTGCCGTCTTCATCTGCTACGATTGCAACTGCGATGCTGGTAACCTTGCCTCTGCTGATCGAGCCAAGTCCGTTATCAACTGCGATAGAAAGGGTGTACTCAGAGTCGCCACCGCCGCATGCTACGAGGCAAGCGAGAGAGAGAACGACAACGAGAACGAGAGAAAGAATTCTTTTCATTTTGTTTGTCTCCTATTTTTTGTTATTTTTTAGTCAACCTTTCAAATTATACTATAACGAATTCGAATTGTCAAGTATTTTTTCACAATTTTTAAAACTTTTTTTATTTAATGTCAACAAAAAATTGAAATATATGGATTATTTTTCTTTTTTGCGTCTTTTGAGGGCGTACGCAACCGACGTTCCGGAGGCAATAACCGCGGCAACGATGCAGATTATCGCGCCGATCGAAGTTGAGTCACTTTCAGCCGTGACGAATGTCACAACTATATTAACGTTCGCCCTCACAGAGGGGATCACGAGCTTGCCGTCTTCAAGTGCGACCTCGTAGCCGCCAAAGGTAACGCCCGCAATCGACCATCCGTCAGCGGCGGTGAATGTAAGCACTCTTCCCTCTCCGAAAACGACGCTTTCGGTCGAGCCGTCAGCAGTGACGCTTCCCTCTCCGATCTTCGTTATATTAATATAGAAGCTTTCAAGCTCAAATTCAACGGTTACTGTGTGAGAGGCGTTCACGCCCTCAAAGGTGTAGGAGCTTATCGCGCCGAGTGACTCACCGTCAACGGTGACGTTCTTCACCTTGTAGCCCTCGCTTGCGATGAAGTTAACGGTCCTGTTCTTGCCGAGCGAAACGATTCCGCCCTTTGCAGTTCCTCCGCCGCCAACGACGGATACATCTATATCAAAGGCGATCTGCTTAAAGGTTATTACGACCTCGCAATCCGCCTTGACCGAGCTTATCGTAATAGGCTCGGTTGTCTCCCACGCCACGCCGTTAACCGTGATCGATTCGATAACGAATCTTTCGTCGGGGGTGATATTTATCACCGCGTCCGTGCCGTAATCAACGGTGAACGAGGGGTTATCGACCTTTCCGCCGCCAACGGTTATAACGTTTACGGAATGCTTAATCAATTCAAACTCAACGAAAATAGTGTGATCGGCGGAAATATCCTTGAAGACGTATTCCGATACCGCGCCAACCGAAACGCCGTCAACGAGAACGTCCTTTACCTTATATCCCTCAAGGGGTGTGAACATAAAGCCCCAGCTTTCGCCGCGGTGAACGCCGCCCTTAACGTTGGTCGCAATAAGACCGCCGCTTGACGAGTCTGCACTTATTACGTATACTCGCTCGATTTTGGTATATACCGCGATGTAGGTGGCGTTACCCGTGACGATGCTGAGCTTTGGCGACCATTCCTTGAATACGTAGCTGTATTCGTCGTCAGAGGGTCTCTTAGGAGTGATTGCGGAATCGTTCGGGAAGCGCGGGAGAGTGCCGAATGCAAAATCCTCTTCATATAAAACAGTTCCGTCCCAGTTTAGCCACCTTACCGTGTAATAATTGACCTCTCTATATACTATTATTTTTCCGACGAAGGACTTGTCGGGGTCAACGAATATCATCATCCTCCGCCAGCCGTCTCCGACACTCTCAAACCCGGAGCCAAGCCAATAGCTATACTGCGCATCATCCTCGGGAATCTTAACGAAGAGATATACGACGTCGCCGGTGGTCGCCTCGATAGAGAGCTTTGAGCCGCTCGTTGCGTTCGGGTCAGCGGAGATATAATGATCCACGATCAATGCATCGTTGGCAGTGTAGGTAACGTTTACCTGCTTCAATTCCATTTTAACGGCAGAATCGATCGTTACCTCCTTGATCGCGCCGGTTCTGGATATCGAATAATTCTTTGAGAACACGCCTCTTTCAACGACCTTGTAGCCGCTGACTCCTGCGGGAGCGTAGGTATAGCCGTCAGCATCGTCAATAACCTCGACGATGAGGCTAAAGGTTGCGTAGCTGACTGTCGCCACGGAAGCGGATATATAAACGCCCGCGTCGCTTCCCGTCTCGCCCTTTAAAATAGGCTCTTTTATGATATTATCAATTTTAATATCGTCTTTATTAAATACGTCGTCCTTGATCGGCGGTCTTATTACCGGTCGGTCGGTAATGGGGCGATCGATCGTCGGAAGATCCGTGGAGGGGCGGTTTGCGCTCGTTCCCGAAACGAAGAGGCTTGCGGGAATAACGTCGCCGTTATAGAATTTATAGGATTCACCCTTATAATATATAATGAAATAAGCCGTTTTTATATTCTCGCCGTACTTTATGGAGACGAGGACTCCCTCGGTAAAGGTTGCCGTGATGTTTGTATCCTCGCTGACTTTTTCAAGGTAAAGACCGTTTTTCGCAATTCCGATAAGCTCGTCCGTCGAGACCCTCTCGCCGTTTATTTCAATCGATGAAAGACACCAGCCCTTATCGGGTGTGAATATATATCTCACCGAGTCCTCTGGGCCGATGAGTATATCGCCCGATATCTGCACGTTTCCGCCGCCGACGGTATCAATGCTTACCTTGTAATACTCCTCCTCTACCCAATGGGCGTAAACGAAGAGAGTGCCCGTATTCTTATAATACTGCTTATAGTAAGAGCTTGCATAAATGTCGGGGGACTCGCCGAGGTGGCATATATCGCCCCATTCAACGATCCATTTATCCCCATCCCTCATAAGAGGCTTTGAGCCGTTGCCGTAATCGAGATACCAGCCCTCAAACGTGTATCCATCTCTCGTGGGGGCGTAGAGCGAAAGACCGCCCGAAAGGTCGGCGAGCTCGTTTTCATAGTTTTTCGGATTGTTAACGCCGCCGCCAAGGTCGTAATATACCGCGACAACCTCGCGTGAGGTATCGGCGCAATACTCAAAGTTAAAGGTGTAGGTAAGCTCGCATCCGTCCTCCCCCGTGATAGTGTAAGTCCTGACGCACCCTACCCCGTTGGTTATCTCGTAGGATATCTCGGGGATAGACATATTCGCAACGGAATAAACCGAGGTCTTGGTCGGAACGAAATGCACCGTGCCCGAGAGCTTACTCGTGTAGATAACGTAGTTTTTAATAGCAGTTGAGAAGCTGTAATATTCGAGATCCTTACCCGTGTTAAAGCCGAGATCGTTCTTCGCGTTATCGTACTCGATCTCCTCGCCGATAAGACCGCCCGTGACGTAGAAATTGTTAAGGTAGGTCGCCTCCGACTCACCGTTACCATAGGTAACGATCACCTTGTACTGACCGTAGGCAAGGTCTGTGCCCGAGATCGAGAAGCGGTTCTTCTCTCCGTCGATATTTACGATGAATTTATCGTTTACGCTGACGTTATCAAGGTAAATATCAATTCCCTTTATCGACGCTCCGCTCGATATATTGTAGGAATATTCAAGATTGACGTCGTCGCCGTAGAATATATTTTTTTGCTTGGTTACGGCACTCTCGCCCTTAAAGTCGCCGTAATATTTTCCTTTAAGGTTGGTTATATAGTTGTCGTAGCCCGACTCGATCTTATCGTAAAAATAGAGATCCTTGTCGGTGTCGTTAACGTAGCGGTATCCCATTACGCTACCGATATTATTATCGTCATAGAATACGAGAGATATACCGTCCGTTCCCGACTTCTCGGTATAGGAATTAAGAATTATCCACGCGCCCTTAAAGACGGTCGGCTCGGTCGAGCCGTTAAGATAGAAGGTCTTTTCATAATTATCATCCCAGCCGATTACCGAAACCGCGTGATTGGAGTTCGTGTTCGTCTGGTTCGGGGTCAGGTAGTACGAGCCGTCGCCGTTATCGATAAAGCCCGTGCGGAAAGTAAAGGTCATATATATGCTTCCGTGCTCGTAAATATGGCGCTTTATGTCCTCAACCTCTTTTCTTGAATAAGAGGAATCGGCGCTCGTATAAACGACGGTGGATGCAAGTGCGGAATTTGCATATTGGCTGAAGAAATTATAGTAATCGCCTGCATTCTCGGTCGAGGTTATGTTCGCGCTCTCATACGGCAGGTCGGATTCAAGCATAAGTCCGCCCGCCAAAAGCGCGTTATATTGCGTTGAGAAAGAGCCGCCCGCGCCGGGCTTGTTATAGCTACTCGTATTGTAAGCCGAGATTCCAAGCCACGCCTCAGAGAAATCGTAATACTCTCCCGTCGCTTTCATTATCGTCGTCGATGCCGCCATCGTCGCGGCAAAGTTCCAGCAATAGCCCTGCTTATCCTGATTCTGCGCAAGGATTATGTACTCGTCACGCATACAGTATTCGCCGGGGAGCGCGTCGCTCCCCTCGGCACTCGCGTAAACCACGGAGCTCACCGCAAGCAAAGCAATCAGTATGGAACACAAAAAGACTCTAAGCTTCATTTGAAACGCCCTCTTTGTTTAAAGTGTTTTTCTTTATTATATCATATATATATTTAAAGTGCAAGTTAATATTTTGTGAAGCAAAAGACGGAGGGAGAATGCGAACGTATTGCATAGCCGTCATTGCGAGCCGAGCATATCATCCGCAGGCTCTTTCCGTCACGCATCCGCGTGCCACCTTTCTCTCGGAGAAAGGTATCGTATGCGTCAAATTGTTATGATATTCGCACGGACAGTCGAGGACGCCTGTCCCTACGGGGGATGTGATACATCGTGCCTCACGGATCGTTTGATATATTGGTATGCTTTGCTTCGTGTCGAATCGTTATGATATTTGTAGGGACAGGCGTCCCCGACTGTCCGCAAAAAAATGACCTGATTTGGATCAGGTCATTTTTCTATTATTCCTCGGTATTTTCCACGGGGGTTTCCTCGGGGATAGCCATAAATACCTTTCTTTGCTTGAGGTAGAACGCCGCGCCGAGCGCTACCCAGACGCCGAGCATAAGGTAGCTCTGCCAGCCGAAATGAACTCCGTCAAGTCCGGGGATCGGAACGAGCTGAAGCACGATGAACGCGCAGGAGAATACCGCGCCGATGATCGCCACAGCCTTAAGCCAACCGCTTGCATCGCGTTCACGGCGAATCGTGATATAGGTTGCAAGGCTCGTGAAGAGGAAGCCTATCGAAGCGCCGATCGCGCTCATATCAACGAACCAACCGAGCGCCTCGCGTCCGAGGACGGGGCCTGCGAGAGAGATTATGATACAGAAGATGATCGCGTTTTTCGGCGTGCCGTACTTAGGGTCGATCTTACCGAACATCTTCGGGAGGTAGCCGTCCTTACTCATCGAGTAGATGAGTCGGGAGGAGGCGAGGTAGAAGCCCATAATTCCAGAGAGAACCGCGCAGGAAACCGCAATGCCGACGAGAACCTTACCGAATGTGCCGAGAAGCTTCTCTGCCGCAACGAGAAGAAGCCAGGGCGTTCCCTCTGCGTCAACGATGAGGTCGGGCCAATTTTCAAGAGCAGCCGCCGCGATGGTGTTATTTGAAACGTAAACGAAGCAACCGAATGCGATTGCAATTACCATTATGAAGATTATCTTCTTATAAGAGAACTTGAACTCCTCTGCCGCCTGGGGAATGGTGTCGAAGCCGACGAACGCCCAGGGAGCGATAGCGAAGGTTGCAAGGATGCTTCCCGCGATGCCGGAATTACTTACCGCGTGGCTTGCATCGTAGCCGCCCGCCGCAACTGCCGCGCTCTTATCGAAGCCCCAGAGGGGGAACATATTATCGATAGTTACGTGGGTCGATGCAAGAGCCGCAACGAAGAGGGTAAATACGGAGAACGCGAGGAGGGATGCGAGAATCAACTGAACGAAGCCCGCCTTCTTAACTCCGAAAATATTAAGAATTCCGAAGAAGATGAGTATCGCAGAGGCGAGGATTATCTCACCGAGCCATACCTCAAAGCCCGCTATACTGTAATGGAAGCCCCATTTGAGAACCGAGCCGAATATACCGTCAACGATAAGTCCGATCGCGGTCGAGTTCATCGGAACGTTCGTAAGATACGCCGCAACGAGAAACCATCCGCAAAGGAAAGCCGCCGTCTTACCGAAGCAAGCCTTTGCGAAGGTGAATTCGCCGCCTGCCTTGGGATGCTTCGGAACCATATACGCGTATGAGAACGCGATTATGATCATCGTGAGCGCGCCGAGAACCATTGCGATCGCAGTTCCCGCAACGCCGGAATTGGGAAGGAACTTTTTGCCGGGGTTTATGAACGAGCCCCATCCGATAATACAACCGAAGGCGAGCGCCCAGACGTGCATCGGCTTAAGCTGTTTTCTGAGAGAATTTCCTTCATTATTATTCTTATCCATTTTAAATATCTCCTTTAAACGTCGTAGGTTTTATCGATAGCTTTAAGCTCACGGAAGGTATCGATCTCAACGATATCCTCGTCGAAGCATTCCTTGATCGCTACGCGGTAGTTATCCTTGCAGACCGCGAGGGGAACCTGCTCCCAATACTTTTCCTTACCGCCGGGCATCGCGAATACCTTCGGGATATCCTCGCGGAGCTTCAATCCGTCAGCCTCGTTCCAATAGGAGATACCGACCATCTGCCAGCAGTTAAGACCGCCGACCATCTGCTTTGTGATAAATCCGTCCTTCTCCTCGAAGCACCAGTCATCCGTTCTCTCCTTACGGATAGCAAGGAAATCGGAGGTGTAGTGATACTTCGTTATGATCTTGGGATTAGAGATAAGGAGGTCAGCCTCGAAGACGTACGCATTCGTGAGGAGGTCACGCGCGATAACCGAGGAGGAGATGTTATTTGCCTCGTTATACATAACGTTATCGAGGAACTTGATCATAGGATATTTATAAAGGAGCTGATCAAACTGCTCGGCAAGGTAGCCGCGGACGATATAGATCTCTTCAATTCCTGCGGCGAGGCAAGCATCAAGAAGTCCGTCGATTATACGCTGACCGCGAACGCGGACGAGGGGCTTGGGTGTGTTAAGGGTGATGGGGACGAGGCGCGAGCCGAATCCCGCCGCGATGAATACGGCGCGCTTTGCGCGGTAGGGCTCAAGTGCGAGCATACCCGCTTCGGTAACGATTCCTCCGTCAATATATCCGAGGTCACTAAGCTCGCGCACGGTTTTATTGATGCTGCCGAGGGAGTAACCCGTCTTTTCCTCAAGCTCGCGCTGAGAGAGCTTCTTTTCAAGAAGAGCGACAAGCACGTCAAATTGCTTTTTAGTTAATTCCATTTTCTTCTCCGTTGTTCAGAATAAATTTCGTATTTAAGAAATTCGAACGCCGTTTTACAAAATCGACGCAGAATAAGGATAAACGGGAGTTTCGTTCAAAAAATCCCGTTTATCCAATTCCTTATGAACATATAATAGCACACTTTAATATAAAAATCAAGTGTTTTGCTAAAAAATGTTATTTTTACTCGGATTTTGCGTCTTCGGTAGCTTCGGTGGATTCGGTAGCCTCTGCGTTATCGTCGATGATAACGAGCTCCTCTTCAACCTCGCGGTTTGCGTTCTCATCGATGTGGAAGGTCTTGGTAACGCCCTTCTTAACCTTTCTCCAGATGATGATGAAAGCCGCGCCGATCGCGGTAGCGCCTGCGGTAATACCGGCAACGAGGGCGGTTGTAGCTGCGGGATCAATGTAAAGCATCTTATGTATCTCCTAATCTTAATTATTAATTACTTTCTTGCCTTTGCCTTAGCGGAAAGGGATTTGAGGATATAATCCGCACCTGCCTTTGCGGCGCATCCGGGATTATATATAAGAGTGGATTCCCTCTCAATTATGCGATTCTTATACTCTTCTCTCTCGCGGTCGAGCGTGTCGAGAACCTCACCGAGGGTTGAAACCTTATCCTTATCGACTGCAACGCCGATCTCATTTCTGAGCGATATCTCAACGGGCACGAGGTCGATCTTCGTGTAATTGGGGTTCGGGCACTTGATCTTCGTGTTGATGAATACGGCGGGGCGCTTTGTTGCAAAGCAGAACTCGGTTGCAACGCCCGACCAGTCGGTGATAAGAACGTCGGAGGAATAGATCGACTTGTTAGCCGAGAAGTTAAGCTCAAAGGTGAGCCTTGATTCGTCACATCCCGCGTAGCGCTCGATGAGAGCGTTCATTGCCGCGCCGTAGCGCTTAACGTACTCGGGGTGGGGGCGAACGGTGATATGATTCTTCTCGTTCATAAGCGCCTCTATAATTCCGTCGATGCAGGAATCAAGGATGTTATCCTCCTGCCACGAGGGTGCGATAAGCACCTCGCGAACGCCCGTGTCAACCTTCTCGCGCGCGGCGCGCTCACCTGCTACGGTAAGCTCGTCTGCAAGGGGGTAGCCGAAATGAACGAGGGTCTTTTTCTTAGTTCCGTATACGCGCTCGGTCTCGCGAAGCTCAGCTTCAACGTGCGGTCCGACGCAGAACACGGTGTCAAACGCGTCGAACGCTCCCTCGCGGAAGCTCATGTGCGTGCTCATCATATCGTGGGGGATATAGATATACTCGATATCCGACTTTAAGAATGAGCGCTTAAGATAGTATTTATCAAGATCGGGGGTCGTCATGATGAACATATCGGTCTCAACGAGCATCATGAGAGTCGAAGTCTTCTTAAGCGAGATGTAATAGGGCTTGATCCTCGGCTGTTCCTTTGCGATCTCAAATATTACGTCGTCGGGGTCGTTCGTTACGTAATGGATCGAGAGGTTTGAGCGGGAAAGAAGGTTTGCGATAAGGTCCTTGAAGTATTTATAGAAGCCGCTCTTTTCGGAATAGATAACGACGTGCTTATTCGCAATCTTGCGGAAGCTCTTGTAATCCTTCTTTTCTCTCTGGCGGTTTTCGCGGTACTTTTCGCTCTTCTTATCCTCAGCGCCGAACGCCTTAAGATTTTCAAGCGCCTTGCGGCTCTCCTCAAGAGCTTCGTAGTCTACGTAATCCTTGGGGTTAATCGCAACGTTGAGAATATACATCTGTATAACCGAGAACACGTTGCTTGCGGTCCAGTATATTGCGATTCCGATAGGAACGAAGAGACCGAGATAAAGAGAGAGAGCAACGCTCAGTATCATTATACCGTATTTATTCCAATTATTCTGCTCGCTCTGAAGAACGTTCGACTGGTTCTGCGTGAAGCAGAGAAGCCATGATGCCGCACCTGCGAGGATCGGAATAAGAATATATATTCCCCATACCGAGGTGGGAATAGTCGAGAGGTGAAGACCGAGGAATTTAAGGTCGAAGGAGAGAACGCTCTCAACGAGGTCAGCCTCACTCGCAAGGATTCCCGCGATTCTCGCGTCACCCGACTGGATAGCATCGATAATTTCAAGCTGGAACGAGGACGAGTTCATATCGAGGCTCAAGGTGTTTGCAAGATTCTCGATAAGCCCCTCGGAGCAACCGAAGAGATAGGTCAAGGGGTGATAGATGATATCAACGACCGCAAGGAGCAGAACGATCTGCAAAATGAGCGGAATAAGAGAGAGCATAGGGTGGTAGTGCTCGCGCTTGAAGAGTTTAACCTGCTCGTCGGCAATGAGGTCGGAGCTGCCGTTGTATTTAACCTTTAAGAAGTTGATTTCGGGCTGGATCTTCACCATTTGAATACAGTTTTTCTGAATCCATATTGAAAGGGGGAGAAGAACTATCTTCGTCGCAAGGGTGAAGAGGAGTATTGCAACTCCGTAGTCCGAAATGAGCATCCAGCACCATTTCATAAGCACACCGAGCGGTATGCACATATAGTATAAAATCTTGTCCATAGCTACCTCGAGAATTTATCAATTTGCAAATAAGGGATGATCGAAGAACGTTGACTTTGCGACCGACCAGTTATCGAAGTCGCGCGCTTCGCCGACTATTTTGTATACTACGGAATCGTAAGAGCCGAGTCCGATTCGGCGCTTATTCCAGATAAACTTTCTTTCGTAGGTTGCCCAAACGTCAGGCGAGAGCTTCTCAATATCGAATACCGACTCGCCGAAGATCGCCTTATCGTATTCTATGCCCTCCGACTCAAATATAGTCGCCCAGAGGTTCTCGTGGGAGACGGGAGCGGCAGAGGTCTTAAGCTCCGTTCCCGAAACGCCGGCAGGCTTAACGAAGAGTGCGGTGAGCATCGACTCGTCAAACATCTTCGTGCGTCCGTCAACCTTACCGTGGTCGCCGACGATGATTATCGTGGAGTTATGATAGATCTCGGGTGAGACCTCCTTCATACAGTCGAGGTATGCGGTTATAAGCTCGATACTGTTTCTCGTTGAAACGATATAGTCAGAGGTGGTCTTCGCGCCCTTATTCTTTTTCCAGTTCTCATCGTGCTTTGCCTCGTGCGAGCCGCTGATGTGGATAAAGGTGAAGTTCTTTTCGCTCGTTGCGGTGAACTCGCCGACCTTATCCTTGATCTTGTCGTAGACTACCTTGTTATCGTATGCCCAGGAGTCGTATTCGCCGAAGTCCTCGCAGCGATACTCTATATAATCGTTGCAGGTGTCGGAGTTCATCGAGCCGACCGCGTTCTTAAGGACGAAGGGCAGGCTTCTGTAAAGTGACATCTTCGTGATCGCAAGACCGAACTTAAACGGCTTTCTTATTGCGACGACGAGATTATCCGTCGTGGTCTCTATTACGTTGTCAATATAATCGGGAAGCTCGTTTGCATTGTAGTAGTCGTAGTAGTATTCGCTGAAGAGCTTTATCGAGTAGCCCGCATCGTGAAGCACCGAGAGGGTTTTGTTATTATTGTAAACCTCGTTGAAATAGTCTCTGTGATTATCGTTGCCATACTCGATTCCCGACATAAGATAGCCTACCGCAGGGAAGGTATTGCCGTAAATGGAGATCGCGTCGTTATAGAAGGTGAAGCCGTCGAGCTTCGCAAACACCTCGGGGTACTTTTCCATTGCGGGCTCGGTATAAAGGTCGGTGTCCATACGGTCAACGCAGAACATAATAACGTTCTTCTCAGAGCCGATCTTCTCAAAGTCCTTGTCGGTGATGAATCTGGGGCTGTCGCTGTATTCGCCGTAAACTCTGTCGATTGCGGAATCAAATACGCCCTCGGTCGATACCGTCGCAACCACGAAGTTAACGACCTGCGACGAGCAGATAGCGATTATACCGATGAGCGCCGCGGTCGCGGTGATGCTCTTCGTTTTCGCAAACTTGTAAAGGAAGATGATAGCGGCGATAACGATCACCCATATCGACGTGTTGAGTATGTAAGTGCCGATCGACGTTCCCGCCTCCATATCGTCACCCGCAAGGGAGTTAAGACTGCCGTTCAAGAAGTTCGTCTGAATGAAGAGCATCAAGGCGAATCCGACGCATCCGGGGTAAAGGTATGAATAAACGCAATTCGGAACGAAGAAGAGTATCGCCGAAAGTCCGACGGTTATCGTGAGTCCGTAAAGGGAGAGCAGCCAAATGAAGTCGCCAAGCGAGAATTTGAACTCGCCGATGTTGTTGCAGTATATCTCATACGGCGCAACGACGAAGATTATGAGGGATATAACGAGTGAGAGGAACACTGCGCTCGGAATTCGCGCCATTCTCTCAGCCGAAAAATAGGGTTTTTTCGCCTTTGTTTTTTCCATAAACGACTCCAATTCTTTAATACTTACGCGCAAAAAAATGCCTGCGCGTTAATTAATTATAAACATACATAATATAGTTTATCACAATATTCGACAATTGTCAATAATCTCTAAGATTTTTTCATTCGGAAATAATTGGAGCGCAAATCGCGCGGTTTTGTAAATAATAATAGTCATTTTCGCACGCACACCCTGCCCCGTGGTAAATATTGGCGTGTTTCGGACAGTCGGGGACGCCTGTCCCTACGGTGTGTGATTCATCCTTCCTCGCGGGATGTTCGATATATTGATGCGCTTTACTTCGCGCTGAGTCGTTATGCAATTCGGACGGACAGTCGGGGCCGCCTGTCCCTACCGGGCGGATGTGGTTCATCGTGCCTCACGGATCGTTCGTTATATTGGTATGCTTTATTTCGCGCCACGTTGAAATGCATCTTGTAGGGACAGGCGTCCCCGACTGTCCGCGCGTCCTCAAAAAACTCACAAAGCATTTGCGCAGGAGATTTTGAGGAGAAATCGCCGGCTGACAAGCGACGGCGTAGAAACCTACGTCGAGCGGGAGAAAACGGACGATTTATACCAAAATATCCAAGCAAAGAAGGAAACGGCGATTTATACCAAAATATATCCAAGCAAAAAGAAAAAGGTTCGCGCGAGGCGAACCTTTTCCTTCTATATTATATAACAGAAATTATCTTGCGACCATTGAGGGTCTGATCGTTACGTATCTATCGTAAGCGAAGAAGGTTACGAGGATGTTCGAGGGCTCGAATACCGAGTCGGTCATAGTAACGATCTTGCATTCCATATCTACGTTATCGATATAAAGGAAGTCTGCGCCGCCAAGATAGATGAAGGCGACCTCCTTGCCGGAGTCAGAGGCGATGGTTGCGTCACCAACCGAGATATGATCTCTCGTGATAAGTCTTACGATATTCTTATCGCGGTAGAAGTTGGGATAGCTTATATCGAAGCCGCCGTAAAGGTTGGGAGCCATTACGCCGACGAGATCTGCCTCGGAATCGTAGTAGTAATAACCGTTTGATTCGTTATAGTAGGTGAAGCTTGCGAGAAGATCCTGGGTATCCTCATAATTATAGATATTTGCGATACCGAGAGCCTCGTTATAGAGTGCCTCAACCATAAGCGCGGGGTCGGAGAAGCTTCTTCCCTCTTCTGCGAATTCGCGAGCCTTAGCAACGACGAGTGCCATTTCAGCCTCGGTGAACTCAGAAACGGTGCTTCTGAATTCCATGAGGGAAACGCCGCCAAGCGAGGTATTGCACTGCGCAAGCGCGCCTGCCTTAGCATCCGCGTTAACGGCTACGGTCCAGGTGAAGGTGTAGCTCGTGAAGGGAGAGATGATAACGTCTGCGGTGAGATTGTTACCGTCAACCGTGAAATCAACGTTGCCCGAAACGAAGCTTACGCTATCGGTGATAACGCTTTCAAGAGTAACCGCTCTTCTGTATGCGAGGGTGTTCTTAACGGTAAGGGTGTAGGTGATGGTCTCGCCTCTGTAAACCGAGGTATTGTTACCTGCATCGGAGGAAAGAGTCATTTCAACGCCTCTCATAGCCATACGGTTAACAGTCTTCTCGGTAAGTGTAAGTCCTCTGTTCATCGGACGGAGGAGACAGAAGTCGAACTGGTTATTGAAGAGGTATCTTGTGTGCGTGGTGTCGTCGAAGATGATGCTGATATTATCGATCGAGATCGATCCCGAATTCTTCTCGGTGTTGTTTGCCTTATCACAGCTTTGGGAAGCGTCGTCCGCGTCAACGAAGTCAGATCCCGTGCAGTGCATTACCTTGCCGTCACCGAGGTAGATATATACGTGACCCGAAGTTCCCTGGCTACCCTTACGGTAGTTGAGGATATCGCCGGGCTGGAGCATTGCCTTAACCTCGGCAAGAAGCTCTGCCTGTGCCTCGGGCGTTGTGTAATCGGAGCAGAGCCAATATCCGATAACATCGCTTGCTACGCCAACGTTATCCCTTGCGTAGTTACGGTAGTTGCTCGTGTTAGGAGATTTCTGTCCCGTAGTATAGGGGAGAATATTCTCGCCAAAGGTCTCGTAGTATACCGCGTTAACGAAGCTTGAACAGTCAAGGTATACCTGATTCTGTGCGGTTGCTTCCTCGGGTGAGGGATTGATATGACGTCTTGAGTGAGTCTGGTTATACTGGATGTAGCTTCCTCTGTTATCGTAGAGGTATGCAATATCAAGGAGAGCTTCAACCTGAGTATATTCGTTCTCGTCTTCAAAGGTGAACCAGCTCTCGTCAAGAATATTGAGCTGGAAGTAATAATCGTTTGCGCCGGTGTAGATCGCAATGATCTCCTCAGCCTTTGACTCGAATGAGTAAATATCGTTTGAGGTCTTTGAGCCGCCGTTGAAGTAATTTCTGTAATCAGCGCCGAGGTTAAGCTCCATCGATCTGTCACGGAAGGAAACGTTTCTGCCGTCAAACTTAACGTCTGCCGCAACCGACTTGCCCGAATCCTTCGCGTAGGTATGGATCTTCTGAAGATAATATCCGGAGGTGTCGCTCGAGGACTGGTTATTGCATCCGTATACCTTCTCGGTGATTCTTACGTAGGTATACTCGGTGAGGGTGGTGTCCTTGAAGAACGCCTTCCAATCCTCGGGGGAGTCGAGAGTTACGACGTTGTCGAACTTATAGGTGATCTCGTTTCCGCGGGACATGATAACACTGCTTACGGGAATGCTTTCGTCAACTGCATAGGTAATAAGCTGCTTGCCGGGGTTATTTGCATCGGTGGAAGCGATTACGGAGTAGGTTACGCAGGCTCTGATCTTATCGCCCTTTGCAAAATTAGTGTAGGCTACACCTTTAAGCGAGATTATATCGTCGGTTTCGAGGTCCTTAACAAGCATTTCCATCGCGTTACTGCTGGTAAGCACGTTACCGGGGCCGTTCTGCGAGAAGCCTGCAACGTAGCCCTCTACGGTATAGCTATTTCCTACAACTCCGGACGACTTGATCTCGGAAACCGACATAAGAGGAGCGTCGATCTTAATATCGAAGCTTGCGCTTACGTTCTTATAGCTTACCTTGATGGAGCTAATGTTGCCGTCGATGATGACCTTGCTGAGAGTTACCTCGGAGGTTACGTCGTATCTTGCGCCGTTTTCATCGATTGCGATCGCCTTAAGTCCGGTGATATCGAGAATATCGCCTACGTAGTAGCTTGTCTTCGCGGGGATAGATTCAAGAACGAGAGAGGTGTATGCAACCTTTGCGGTCTCGCGATATTCTCTGATTCCGCAGGTAGTACACTCGCGGTACTCAGTTCCCTTTTCATCAATGGTTGCGGCAGTTCCGGGGATCCACTCGCCCTCGTAGGTATGCTCGTGAGTTACGAACCAAGACTCATCAAGGATGGTAAGCATGAAGTTAACGCTATTTGCAGAGGTATATACCGCGTAGAAATCAGCCTCAAACGTTTTTCCGGGATAGTCGGTAGATCCGATAGCTTTGCCGAAATAGGTCTTCCATGCCGTTCCGGTGTTTTCGGTAAGCATATTTTCACGAAGACCGATTGCTCTTGTGCCGTCGGGCTTTAAGGTAGTAAGGTTGGTAGAAGCTGCATTGAAGTGCGGGCGGTGAAGCTTAACACCGTCGTCTGCCTTTGCATAGTAGTTCATATACATAGTTCCCTTGAAGTGAACGTAGGTATACGCCTCTATCGTATTAATACTGAAGAAGTCCTTCATATCTGCCCAGCTATTGATCTCAACTACGTTTTCGAGGGTGTAGTTGATCTCGTGACCCGTTGAAAGAATGGTTTGTTCAACGGTTGCGGGGTTCTTATCGGTTGCGACGAGAAGTCTCGTGCCATAGGTGCTGGTTTCGGCAACTCTTGCGTGAATGCGAACGTAGTCGCCCTTAGTGTATCCGTGGTTAAGAGTGTCTCCGTAGGGAACGCTTCTTACCGATATGAGCTTATCGCTCGTGGGGGATTTAAGGAGGATTGCCTTTGAATATCCCGAACCCTCGTCGTTAACGCCGACGTAAATACCCTCGACGTAATATTCCTCACCGACGAGCGCCTCGTCTCTTACGTAATCCACCGAAACGATGATATCAGCCTCGGTGATATTCTTGAAGCCTTCAGCCGCGGTCGCGTAAGAATAGATGACCTGACCGATGGTGAAATCGGGGTTATTGGTTATATACTTACCAAGACAGTATTCACCGCTAACGCCGTCAACGGTGATCGTCATTATAGCGTCGATATTAGCCGCGGAAACTCCGTCAACGAAGTAGTAGCCGCTCTTTGCCTTAAGGTTGCCCGCCTCAACGGTGTGAACGATCTCATCTCCGAGAGAGTTCTTATAGCTTACCTTATCAACCACGACGCCGCTCTCAACGTTGATGATAACGCCAAGCTCGCCGAGGGAAAGCTTATATGCTACGCCGGTTACGCCCTTATCCTTAAGTGCGGAGTAGTCAACGCTCTTTTCCTCGTCGGAAATGCTGATCTCGCCGCTCTTGCACTGACAGTCCTCGTGCGCGGCGAAGATTTCCTTGAACGCCGCGTACTTACCGGTATCCTCGGTGAAATCGTAGCTTATATAGTTTGCAACCGCGTACTTATATTCTACCATCTCGTAGATAAGCTTTGCCTCCTTGCTTCCGCACTCGTAGGTGCTTGCAACGATGGAAGCGTAGCTCATCGGATCGAGATCGGCTTCAAACGACTTGGATTCGCCGTCAATAGTGTAGTTGATGGTAGCGGTTATAGCCTCAAAGCTATCGATATCGGGGGTTGCGGAAATTACGTAATATTCCTTGCCCTGTATCGAAGCCGAGGAGCTTGAAAGAGCCGCGCCCTTAACGGAGGTTATCTCAGCGCCCTCAACCTTAGGAAGATAGAGGTTGAAGCGCATATCGCTGAAGAGCGACATATTCGCCTTGATGCCTGCGTTTACCGAGTATCCGGTGGGAGTCTTGGTCAAGGTAGTTCCGCGCGCGATAGCCGCGTCGGAAAGAGTTACTATAATATTCGAGTCGCACTTGATATCAAAGGATGTCCAAGCGGGAGGATCCATACCGAGGATGCTCATCGTGGTTACGACCTGCGAGCCGTTTTCGATATTCTTAAGCGCCTTATTAATGGTGTAAGGAAGATAATACTTAGAGCCGTTAACATCGGTATAACCGTTGGGGTAAGGAAGAACGTAATTTTCGTTATAAACTACGTCAGAGCACTGAGGAAGAAGGGTTACCTCTGTGTTACTCGGATCGATAAGATCGTCAATACCGATAGCGTCGCCCGAGGAATAATCCTTGCTGTAATACTTTGCGTTGAAGTTATCAAGAGCCATCGAGAAGCGATAGTTATTCGGAGATACGGTGCTATTGTAGTTATAGGACGCCCAGTTGATTCCGCGGGGAATGAAGTCAAAGAAGGTCGAGTCCATATCCTTAGAATAGATCTTCGCCTTTTTGACGTACTCACCGTTATAGTAAAGGTGAACGTAGGTATTTTTAACGTCCTCCTTATCGGTCGCGATTATGTAGGTGAAGTGGTTCCACTCGCCGAGAGTGTTGGAGAGAGTTCCCTTTGCATTTGTACGCGCCTCGTCAGAATAGATCTTCCAAACGCCCTCACTCTCGTCGTAGCCGAAGTAGACGGGGCAAACGTTATAGCCGGAGGACTTACCGCCGTAGGTCGTGGTGGTAACGCCGTCGGTCGTAGTTGTGGTTACGGTTAAGGGTCTGTTATCCACGTTGATCTTCGAGCCCTGAGAATATGCAAGGCGGATATCGTATGCGCCTGCCTCAGTGGGATAATCGGTGGAAAGCTTCTCAGCGGTAGATGTCGCGCCGGTTTCGGGATCGACGGTGTCAACGAGGTATCTCCACGCCTGTGCCGAGATATCGAAATCGATAACGTAATAAGACACGGTTCCGATGGAAACCATAGTGCCGTTCTTAATGTTGTTATAGTAGGTCTCGGATTTATCTGAATCGTAGGATACGGGACCGTACAAAACGTCACGGCGGTAGTCATTTCCGGTAACGCCATCCTTAGCGAACTTGTAAGCAATAAACTTATTGTTAGCATCGCCAGCAATCTTAAACGTGGATGCTGCGCTTGCGCCACCGTTTCCGACGCTGGGGGGAGTATCTCCAACCACAAGATTATCGTAATTATACGATTTGCCGGTTTCGGTTATAGTTCCCGTTCCGTTATTTTCCGCTGATGCAAACATCGTGAACACTCCGAGGAGGAGAGTCAAGGTTAAAAGCACTGCGAAAATTTTCGAAATTCTTTTCATAGCATTTTCTCCTATAAATATATTGTTTATTTTTAAATACATAGTCATTTTACCAAATTTACGAAACAAAGTCAATATATTCGCTAAATTATAGTATAGATTTTTGTTATAGGGATATAACTTTTTTGTTATAACGTTTTGACAAAATCACACGCAAAAATAATTTTTTCGATATTTCATTGCTTTTTATTGATTTTCCATTTGACAAATCAACAGTTATAATTTAAACTATTAGAGGAAATAATTTCGGGAGGTCATTATGAACGCGATACTCAACGCGCTTAACACCGCACTGGGCTTTGCCTACGATAATATTCTGAGCATTGCGATGATGCTCCTTTTAATACTCGTTGGAGTATTTCTTACGATAAAAACGGGATTTTTCCAATTCAGGAAATTCGGCTACGTGATGAAAAGCACGGTCGGAAGCCTTTTTGATAAGAATCTTCATAAGAAAGACAAGTCAAGCGTCACTCCGTTCCAAGCGGTGACCACTGCCCTTGCCGGCACGATCGGCACGGGAAGCATTGCGGGTCTTGCAACGGCTCTCGTGCTTGGCGGTCCGGGTGCGGTCTTCTGGATGTGGATAAGCGCACTCGTCGGTATGGTCACGAAGTATTCGGAGATCGTTCTCTCGCTTAATTACAGAGAGAAGGACGAGAACGGCGCTTGGCGCGGCGGACCTATGTACTACATCAAAAAGGGCCTCGGGATCAAGTGGCTCGCGGCAGTATTCGCTATCTTCGCAATGATCGCCTGCATCGGAACGGGTAACGCAACGCAGTCAAACTCAATCTCCGGCGCTATGGAATCAAGCTTCAAGGTTCCCGTCTGGGTTACGGGTATTGCTCTTACCGTCCTCGTCGGCGTGGTTATCATCGGTGGCGTAAAGAGGATCGCCTCGGTAAACGAAAAGCTCGTTCCCATAATGGCGATATTCTTCATCTTAGCGTCGATCGTGGCGCTCGCATTTAATGCTTCAAAAATTCCCGACGCGTTCGCCCTTATCTTTAAGGAGGCGTTCAACTTTAAGGCGGCGTTTGGCGGCGCGGCAGGCTACGGTATCCTCGCGGCTATGCGATACGGCGTTGGAAGAGGCGTGTTCTCTAACGAGGCGGGTCTCGGTAGCGCGCCCATCGCGCACTCGGCTTCAAGCACCGACGATCCTGCAAAGCAGGGTATGTGGGGCGTGTTTGAGGTATTTATCACGACTATCGTTATCTGCACTATGTCGGCGCTCGTCGTTCTCACCTCGGACGTCTATATGACGGCGTTCAACCTCGGAATCGATCCCGCCGTTAAGGGCGCGGCTCTCAGCGCGGAGGCGTTCAACGAAGCTATCCCCTACGTCGGAAGGATCGGTATATCGATCGCAACGGTGTTCTTCGCCCTTTCAACCATTCTCGGTTGGGCTTATTACGGCGAGGTCTGCGCCGATTACCTCTTCAAAAAGCATTCAAAAAAGGCGGTCCTCATATACCGAATCGTCTACGTCGCGTTCGTCTTCATCGGAGCGGTGGCAAGCATCGATCTCGTCTGGCTCGTTGCGGATTGCTTTAACGCACTGATGGCAGTTCCGAACCTTATCGCCCTTATCTGCCTCTCAAAAACGGTGGTTGAAATAACCAAATCACACCTCAAAAGCAAAGGCGAAATTCCCAAAATTAAGTAAATTAAAGCGCAACGGGGCTACCCGTTGCGCTTTTTGCTATATTTTACGGACAGTCGGGGACGCCTGTCCCTACAGGGGGTACGCGACACATCGTTCCTCGCGGATCGTTCGTTATATTGGTATGCTTCGTTTCGCGCCGCGTTGAAATGTATCTTGTAGGGACAGGCG
>JAZLEH010000042.1:0-5426 GCA_045615165.1 Eubacteriales bacterium
TCAATGCCGCCACGAGCGCCTCTCCGGAACTCTTTCGGATGCCGCCCCGATCCTTTGGCAGCACGGCGCGCTCACCCGACTCGAGAAGGGCGAAACCATCGATAAATATTTACACGGGGGCTACTCGACCTTATCGCTCGGCTATGCAGGACTCTGGGAGTGCGTTTACGCGCTCATCGGTAAAAAGCTCACTGAGCCCGAGGGAGAGGAGCTCGGTATTCGCATAATGCAGATGCTTAATTCCTACACGGCTAAGTGGAAGGCAGAGGAGAATATCGATTACTCGCTTTACGGCACGCCCCTTGAAAGCACGACCTATAAGTTCGCAAAATGCCTTCAGAACCGCTTCGGCATAGTGAAGGGCGTAACCGACAGAAGCTATATAACGAATTCCTATCACGTACACGTTGCCGAGCCGATGGACGCGTTTGACAAGCTTGCGTTTGAGGCGAAGTTCCAGGCGCTCTCTCCCGGCGGCGCAATCTCCTACGTTGAAGTGCCCGATATGCAGAATAATATTCCCGCAGTTCTCGGCGTTATGGAATTTATCTACGACAACATAATGTACGCGGAGCTTAATACCAAGAGCGACTACTGTCAGGTATGCGGCTATGACGGAGAGATAGTTATCGAGCGTGATGAGGACGGAAAGCATATCTGGGAATGCCCGAACTGCAAAAACCGCGATCAGTCGAAGATGAACGTTGCGAGAAGAACCTGCGGCTACATCGGAACGCAGTATTGGAATCAGGGAAGAACGGAAGAAATAAAGGACAGAGTTCTTCACCTTTAATGTTTGTTAACAAAAAACTGAATAATCGATAACAAAACGGTGCTAAAATTGACTTAGCACCGTTTTAATTATTTTTTGAGGTGGACTATGAGAAAAATATCAAGAGTTTTGTTTTCGCGTTATTCGGTCTCGGCAATCGTTATACTTGCCGAGCTTCTTTTGCTTGCCTTCCTTACGGTGGAGGCGTACGAATATTCGATTTTTGCGCTCGCTCTGATCTACGCGGTCAACGCCGCCGTTATACTCACACTCGTTAACAGAAGCGCAAATCCCGAATACAAGGTGTCGTGGCTGCTCGTCGTTATGATGCTGCCTCCGTTCGGCGCGATATTATACGCGCTTTTCTATTCGCGCAGGCTCACTCGCAGGGAGGCGCGAATGATGAAGGAAATTAAGGAAAATCTCTCTCGGAGTGATGGAGAGGGATCGGCACTTGACGGGATCGACGAGGCTGCCGTTGGCAAGGCGCGAGCGATACTTAACGACGACCCGATCGCAAGAGCCTTTCGAAATACCGAATCCGTGTATTACGGGGCGGGGGAGGAAATGTTTCGCGATATGCTTCGTGATATAGAGGCGGCGGAAAGATACGTTTTCCTAGAGTATTTCATTATCGGAGAGGGAGTGATGTGGAACGAGTTACACACTCTTCTTCGCAGAAAGGCGAGCGAGGGCGTCGAGGTAAGGGTGCTTTACGACGATATCGGATGCATGAAGACCCTTCCGGGAAGGTATGACAGACTGCTTATGTCCGAGGGGATAAATTGCAGAAGGTTTGAGCCTGTGACACCGCGCGTAACCACCTCACACAACAATCGCGACCACAGAAAAATAACGGTCGTTGACGGCAAGGTCGCCTACACCGGAGGGATAAATATTGCGGACGAATATATAAACGAGATAAAGCGCTTCGGACATTGGAAGGACGGGGGCGTGCGACTTTACGGTGGTGCGGCAGAGGGGCTTCTCAGAGAATTTATATCGGTGTGGGATCTTTGCACGCGTGGGATCACGAATGTTTCGGACTATCTTTCGAAGGGGGGGTACACCTCCGGTGACGGAGGGGTCTATATACCCTTTGGATCAGGTCCTGCGCCGAGCTATTCGCGCGCCGTGGGAAAGTGCGCTATCCTCAATCTGATAAATCAAGCGCAAAGATATGTTTACATTACAACGCCGTATCTGATACTTGACCACGAGGTGACCGAGAGCCTTTGCAACGCGGTCGGGCGGGGAGTTGACGTCAGAATAATAACGCCCGCCGTTGCGGACAAGCGTCTTGTAAAAATAATGACGAAAAGCTCGTATCACTATCTTATCAAGGCGGGAGTTCGCATATACGAATACACCCCCGGGTTCATACATGCGAAGATGATAATTTCGGACGATCTTTACGCAATGATTGGAACGATAAATCTTGATTTCAGAAGCCTTTTTCATCATTTTGAGGATGCGGTTTGGATCTACCGATCGAAAACGGTCGCGGATGCGAAGAGCGATTTTCTCCAAACTATTGACGATTCAAAGGAGCAGGATATAAAAAGAGCGCGGCTACGCCTCGGCGAATGGCTTGCGACGATGATCACTAAGATCATAGCACCCCTTTTATGACAAAAAGAGACGCATATAGGTCAAAAAATGGCAAGAAGAAACAGGCGATATGTGATAAAATTATGATATAAATCATTACGAGGTGACGGTATGAAGAGGAGCTTATATAATTCGACCGATTCAAAATGCCTTTTGCGTGCAATACGCGCGCTTGAATATAACGATTTGACCGACGCTATGCTCCACGCAGAGCATATATATCTCGTCGCGTTTTCACTCGGGCTTGGAACTAAGGCGAGCGCCGAAGAGTGCCTTTCGGATTTCTTCGGCGGCGAGTCGGAATATAAAGAGACTCATAATAAGCTGTTTTTGTCCTTTGGTGTCAACCCCGACGAGCTTTCGCTCGGTGACCTCGTCCTTTTCGGAGGTGCCGCAGGGGCGCGAGTTGCCATATTTGACGGTGAGGGGCTTATTGAGCTTGGCGCAGGCAGGAGCGGTAACGCGGTTAAGGCTTGCGAAATCGAAGGCGAGGAAAGGGTGGTTACCCTTCGCCCGAAGGGGGCGCTTGAGGGATTCGTTCCCTCGGATGATCGACCCGATGAATCTGAGCTTAGCGGGGCGCAGAGGGCGCTCGTTATGACGGCGGAGGCGTATCTTGCGCGAGGCTACAGATGCCAATACGACGATTCAAGGTTTACCAGGTGCGGCGGCGGAGAATTCCGCTGGCAGATCGGATTCAGATCACCCGAGGAGTACACCCGTGGCGCATTCGGATACGTAAATTGCGCGGCGTTTACCTACGAGGTCTATCGCGAGGCGCTGGGAATGGATCTCGGCGCGCTTTACACGACCTATAACTATATGCTCCATTACAGAACGAACGGATTTACCGAGGGCGAGCCTGCAAGACCGTTTTATTATGAGATAACGCATAGCGAGACGAAGGAAGAAAAGGATTCGGTGCGCGACAGATTCTGCAAGGCGCTTAAGGTTGGGGACGTCGTCGTTTATCGACGTAACAACGGCAACGGTCACGCGATGCTCTACGTTGGCGGCGGCAAGCTTATTCACAGCACCGGCGCAAGCTATAACTATAAAGAGGGAAGGGAAACCTTTGAGCCGACCATCAGATATATGAATCTTGAGTCGAGTATGTTCTCTGAGGGAACGATCAGGTATATCTTCGCGGAGAATATAGAAACGCTCGGCATTATAAGACCGCTCGACCTCTTTGACGGTGAAATTCCCGAGAACACGGCATCCCGTGTCAATAAAATGAATTCGATTTTCGCCGAAAAGCTTATTTCGGGGCGCGCGTATAACGTAAATCTCGGCGACGAGGTCGAATACGGTATCGAAATTAAAAACGGATCGTCCGAGATGCGAACCGTTGAAATCAATACAGAGATTCCCGAAAACGCGGAATATGCGGGCGGCGATCTCAAGCTCTCTGACGGAGTGATGACCAAAAAGATCAAGTTAGCTCCCGAAGAGAGGGTATGCGTGTCGTATAAGCTGCGGGCGACGGGCAAGGCAGGATCGAAAATCAGCGGTGGGGGCACTACTATAAACGGCGTTTTGCATATCTGCCCCGACGTTCTTATTTCAAGAGTTGTGACAAGGGATGAGGGCGAGCGTATAAAAGGCGTCGTCTCGTCGGATTTTGTAAGTGATGCCGTCGGAATCGAGCTCGCGAATCTCGTTTATAGATCTGCAGGCGTTGCGGCAAGTATAGAGGACTCCTCCGATATTGAGGGCGCGCTCTTTGTCGCGGAGGAATTTTACACGCTTAGGGATAATGGCGCGTATAGCTCCTATATTCCCGAGCATTTGTATGGCGGAAGAAATCTTCAAACGCAGAATCTCTATTCTGCATCCTGCAAGCTTTGCAGTGGCAGGGTAAGGCTTCCGAGGGAATTTGATCTTGTTATCGGTGACGTTATCGTCGTTAAGGATAAGGGAGAGATTGAATTCTATCTCTACTCAGGAGAAGAAAGTCTCCGTATTCTTAATAGCGGACTTGCAAAGGATGCAATGCCACTCGGAAAGAGGCTTGAGTCCCTCCCCGCCGTCCACGACTATTTCGTGGTTTTAAGACCGAAGTTTGAATAAAAAAGAGCATAGCCCAGAGATGAGCTATGCTCTCTTAATTTATACGGATTCAATAGCGAATACTACGTAATCAAGCTCCTCGATCTCAAGCGAGAGTCTTGAGGGCTGATTTTCGTTTTTGAGGTTGCTGATATTTGCCTCGATTCCGACGTTGCCCGTGATTCCGCTTCGGGGAGCGGTGATCTGGATGCCCGATGCCTTATAGACGGTTTCAAGATGCTCGATTGCCTTGCGGATCACCTTGTCGGAGTTTATTTCAACGTACATACCGAATCTTCTCTGGTGCTTACCCATTCTGTATTCGAACTTGTGAAGAAGGGTGACGGTGAGGAATACCGCGCCGAAGGCTACGAGAGCGCCCTCGTAAAATCCCGCGCCGAGCGCGAGACCGATGGTTGCGGTTGCCCAGACGCACGCCGCAGTCGTAAGACCGGTAATCTGGAATCTACCCTTGATGAGTATAGTGCCGACGCCGAGGAAACCTATACCCCAAATAACCTGCGCAGAGATACGGAGGGGGTCTGTGTTTTCTATACCAAGCTCATAGCGGGCGTAGAATCCGATCATAACCGTGAGGGCTGCTCCAATGCAGACGAGGATGTGAGTACGCATGCCTGCCGCGCGGCCCTGCTTTCCCCTTTCAAGACCGATAAGTCCACCGACTACCATTGCGAGAGCAAGCCTCACTATTACGGAAACGACGTTAAGCTCTTTTAAATACTCGTAAGCATCAACGATCCACATTGCTATATCCCCCTTAATTAAAAATAAATTCTAAAGATAATGAATTATTATATCACAATATATGCGCAAAGTCAATGAAAAAAACACAAATATGCATTTTGCACATAATTTAAGACGAAATTTGTCGCATTTGCACATAAGACCCCGTTCAAAATTGTTAATTTTGTAAATTATTTTTTGGGAAATTACTTGAAAACGGAAAAGGCTATATAGTATAATTAATATG
>JAZLEH010000043.1:0-10694 GCA_045615165.1 Eubacteriales bacterium
GTACTCTCTTCCTTACGCAAGGGATTATCACCCCGATTATGAATCGGTCGGCGGAGTCCCCGCGATAACCGAGGTGAAATTCTCCATAACTCATAACCGCGGATGCTTTGGCGCGTGCAACTTCTGCGCGATTGCATTTCATCAGGGGCGCGAGGTGCGCTCAAGAAGTGTTGAGAGCGTGGTGAACGAAGCCCGTCTTATCGCAAAAATGCCCGACTTCAAGGGGTATATAAACGACGTCGGCGGTCCTACCGCTAATTTCAGATACCCGTCCTGCGATAAGCAGGCGGAGTGCGGCGTTTGCCCGAATAAAAAGTGCCTCGCGCCGAAGCCCTGCAAAAACCTTAAGGTCGATCACTCAGAATACGCGGATGTGCTCTCCGAGATCGAATCGATAGACGGAATCAAAAAGGTCTTCGTCCGCTCGGGAATAAGATTCGATTATCTTATCTACGACGAGGACGATTCATTCTTTGAGCAGTTAGTTCGGCATCACGTTTCGGGGCAGCTTAAGGTCGCTCCCGAGCATTGCGCGGCGAATGCGCTCGCTATGATGGGTAAGCCCTCGATAGACGTTTTTGAGAAATTCAAGAAGAAATATTTCGCCCTTTCCGAAAAGGCGGGGCTTGAACAATATCTCGTTCCGTATCTTATGTCGAGTCACCCCGGCTCAACTATGCAGGACGCCGTTGAAATGGCGCTCTGGCTGAAGAAGTGGGGCTACTCGCCCGAGCAGGTGCAGGATTTCTATCCCACCCCCGGAACTATCTCTACGGTAATGTATTACACCGGTATTCACCCGATGACGGGAAAGAGCGTTTACGTCACGACCGATTACCGTGAAAAGCAGCTTCAGCGTGCTCTTCTCCAATTCTCAAAGCCGGAAAACGCCAACCTCGTAAGGGAGGCGCTCAGAAAGGCGGGCAGAGAGGATCTTATCGGTAACGGCCCCGAATGTCTCGTCCGCAATGCCTTTGGTAAGGATGGTAGAGCCGAGTTCATTCCTCAAAGAAAGGCAAAGCCCTCTGAAAGAGGCGCGAAGAAGCAGCCGCGCCCCAGGGGAGTGGGCGTTTTGAACGCTAAAAAGTCAAAAAATGCCAAGCCTTTGTCAAAGAGTAACAATTATTCCTCAAAGCAAGGCGCAAAAAGGAAAAAATAGTACAACAACGCCGAAAAATACGAGTTGGTAGTAAAAATTACGAACCTGAAATTGCCAAAATGCAGGGCAGAATTATAAAACCGCATATTATGGCATTTTTGATGCAAATGAAGGAATAAAATTCAAAAAACGGAAAAGTGGAATTTTTCCCAAAAAACAGTTACCAACAAAAACTTTGTTTGCAACTGTTGATAACTTGTGGGCAAGTCGGGTCGATTTGCCAAAATACCACGGAAAATCGCAGTTTTTCGACAAAAAGTTATTAACATTTTCAACAGTTCTCGTTGTTGAAAAGTTGTTTTTTAAAAAATCACCGCAAATTCAAAAAACGGAAAAAAAGACTATTCGCATAAAAGAAACACCACTTTTTTGAAGTCGTAATTTTTCGAACGCGAAGGGCGTCGCCGTTTTTTGATCGCACTAATTACGAAATGAATTTCAGTAAAGGGAATTTATAATGTCAGAGCTTGAAAAAAGTTATCTAAAAGCCAAAAAAGCGCTCTTTGACAAGGTGTTCTCGGCTCGCCTGAATCCGGAGCAATGCCGCGCCGTATTCACCACGCGCGGACCTCTTCTCGTGCTAGCCGGCGCGGGTAGCGGAAAGACGACCGTCCTTGTCAACAGAATTGCATATATAATAAAGTACGGAAACGCTTATTTCTCTGAAGAAGTACCGGAAGGCGTTGATGAAGAGACCGTTCGCGGACTCAGGGAAGCCGCAAATCTTCCCATCGATGAAATAAACGCGATCCTTCCCGAATTTATTGCCGAGCCGTGCGCGCCGTGGCAGGTCCTTGCCATCACGTTCACGAATAAGGCTGCAAGGGAGATCAAGGATCGACTTGCCTCAACCTTCAACGATAAGGAGACGACTGATTCGATCTGGGCGGGAACCTTCCACTCGATATGCGTAAGGATACTCCGCAAATTCGGCGAGAAGCTCGGCTACCGTAACGGATTCTCAATCTACGATATGGACGACAGCAAGAGACTCATTTCTCTTTGTATGAAGGAGCTTTTGATCGATGAGAAGAGACTCTCGGTAAAGTCGGTTTCCAATGAGATCAGCAGGGCAAAGGATAAGCTTATCTCTCCCGAAAATTATGAGGTCACCTATGATCCGAGAACGAAGGACGTTTCAAAAATCTACGCTCTTTATCAGAAAAAGCTTATGGAGTATAACGCCCTTGATTTCGACGATATAATAATGAAAACGGTTGAGCTTCTTGAACGCTTTGACGAGGTGCGCGATTATTATCAGAAGAAATTCAGATTCGTGCTTGTCGATGAGTATCAGGACACGAACTACGCTCAGTTCGTTCTCACGAAGATAATATCCGATCTTCACAGAAATATAATGGTCGTCGGAGACGACGATCAGTCGATATACCGATTCCGCGGAGCAACGGTTGAAAATATTCTTAATTTTGACAAGACATATCCGGACGCAACTGTTATCAAGCTTGAGCAGAATTATCGATCCACCGAGAATATCCTTGCCGCGGCAAACGCAGTTATAGGACATAACGATATGCGCCACAGCAAAAGGCTCTGGAGTGATAAGGGCAAGGGCGCTCGCATAAAGCTTCACGAGGCGCAGGATCAGGTCTCCGAAGGAAAGTATATAATTGATAAAATTACGCACGGTGTACGCACCGAAGGCAAAAAATACTCCGATTACGCAGTTTTATACCGCGTTAACGAGCTTGCCCGCTCGCTTGAAACCTCCTTTGCAAAAAGCGGAATTCCGTATAAGATCCTCGGATCGATGCGATTCTACGACCGCAAGGAGATCAAGGATATCGCCGCATATCTTCAGATAATGAACTCCCCCTCCGACAACCTCAGGCTGAAGAGGGTCATAAACGAACCGAAGCGAAAGATCGGCGCGGCTACGGTTGAGGCGGTTGAAGAGATCGCCGAGGCGAAGCATATATCAATGTATGAGGTCCTTGGAAGGGCGAGAGAATACGAGGCTCTTTCAAAAAGCGCCGACAAGCTTACCGAATTCTATTCGCTTATCGAGCGGGTGAAGTCCTCAAGCGCGCTCCCCTCCGAGCTTATCGGAAGGATTTTTACCGAGAGCGGATATAAGGATATGCTCAAGGCGGACGGCTTTGAAGGAGAGGGAAAGATCTCGAACGTTGAGGAATTCATATCCGCAGCGCTTGAGTATGAGAAGCGTTGCTCGGAAAACGATACCGAGCCAACCCTCCCGGGATTCCTTGAGGAGATCTCTCTTGTCAGCGACGTTGATAAATATGATGAGGAGTCGGATTCCGTCGTTCTTATGACAATCCATTCGGCGAAGGGTCTTGAGTTTTCGAACGTATTCCTTGCGGGAATGGAGGACGGAATATTCCCCTCTCAGATGAATCGTGAGGACCGAGATGAGATGAGTGAGGAGCGAAGACTCGCCTACGTTGCGATAACGAGAGCGAAGGAGCAGCTCTTCGTCACCTACGCTAAATACAGAACCGTTTACGGTAAAACGAATTACGGAATGCTCTCCTGCTTTATAAGAGAGGAGGTTCCGACCTCGCTTATCGAACAGGAGGGAAGCCGTCGCATACCCCCCCGCGCTACCCTTGACTATGATAGAAGAAGCGCCACCCGTCAGCCATACCGCGAGGGCGTTTCAAGAGAGTTCACAAGACGCCCCGAGATCACCGCCTCCCCCGCAAGGAAGAGCGGCGCGGCAAACTACGGCATCGAATGCTACCCCTCGGGAACGCGAGTTAACCATTCCATGTTCGGCGACGGCGTCGTCTTAAGCTCGCGTGATATGGCTGGCGACGTGTTATACGAGGTAAGGTTTGACACGGGTGTTGTTAAAAAGTTTATGGCGAGCTTCGCAAAGCTCAGGAGATTATAATGATAAAATGTTGTATATTTGATCTTGACGGCACGATTCTTGATACGATAACAACGATCACTTATTTCGTGAACGCTACCGTTGAGAGATACGGGGTAAGACCCATAACCGAAGAGGAGTGCAAATATTTTGCAGGCAACGGCGCGCGTCTTCTTATAACGAGGACTCTTGAATCAAGAGGGATCTTCGATAAGGAGCTTCTTGAAAAGATCCTTAAGGAATATAACTCAGCGTACGACGCGGATCCCCTCTATCTTACCTCTCCTTTTGAGAAAATAAAGGATATGCTCGCCTCTCTTAAGGAGCGCGGAGTCAAGCTTGCCGTTCTTTCAAACAAGCCCGACCCGACGGTTAAGAGCATCGTTAAAAGCTTCTTCCCCGAAACCTTTGATATAGTTCTCGGCGGCAGAGAGGGCGTTCCTCTTAAGCCCGACCCCTTCGTTCCCCGCGAAATACTCGCCTCTTTTGGCGAGAGCGAGGAAAACACAGCTTGGATCGGTGACACGGCTACCGACGTCGAGACGGGTAAAAACCTCGGTGCGCGTATGAATATCGGCGTGCTTTGGGGCTTCCGTAAAAAAGAGGAGCTTGTGGGCGCGGGCGCAAGCCGCGTCGTGTCGACCGTTGATGAGCTTCGGGAGGCTATAAGTGTTGGTTAAAAGAGTGCTTTTGCGCTTGATCGCGCTTGTTATGATCCTGTCGCTCGCATCCTGCAATAGCGATACGGTGTATTCGCATTGCGAGCTTGTATTGCCCCTTGAAGATGAATACGTTGAGCTTGAAAGCGTTGTTTACGACAAGGTATATACGAACGAGACCTACGTTATAACCGTAACCAGAATATCGTTCGAGGCGGGAATGAACGAGGGAATTCCGGAAACACTCTCGTTACCGCAATTCGCGGAATATTATCTTGAAAAATGCTCCCGCGAAGCAAATATTATAAAAGGTGAGATCGTTTACTGTGAATATTACGCAAGCGAGGGCGGAGTCGAGCATTTCTATTTTGAATCCTTCTACCGCTCGCCGTACGCATATTTTATAGTTTTGTTCGCCTCCGATTCATCAATAGAAGAAGAGGCGCGAAACGATTTCATCGAATACGCAAAAAATATAAAATTCGTTTATTAAGAGATTATTCGGAGGGCTTATGAAAAAAAGAGTCTGCTTGATTTTACTTGTTTTGTCGCTTTCACTCCTTCTCTTTGCTTGCGGTGGCGGTCAGCCCTGCGACGAATGCGTGGATAATGACTTAGACGGACTGTGCGACGAATGCGGTGAGGAATATAAGTCGGATGACGATTCCTCCACTCACAGAAAGTGCTACGATAAAAATCCCAAGGACGGTATATGCGATAAATGCGGCAAGGAAGTTCCATGCGATGTCTGCATTGACGTATCTCCGAAGGATGCCGAGTGCGATATCTGCGCAAAGGAAGTCCCCTGCGTGACGCATACGAATAATAACGAGGACACGAAGTGTGACGTCTGCGGCAAGAATATTTCCGCCTGCGCGGATGGCGACCACGTTGACGAAAATGAGAACGGCGTTTGCGACAAGTGCGGAAAGACTATTGATGCGGATGCCCACGATTGTATTGACGAGTCCCCGAGGGATGCAAAATGCGATATCTGCAATGCCGATATGCCCTGCGACGAGCACGTGAATTCGGACGAGGACAGAAGATGCGATATCTGCACCGAGGATATCCCCGTGTGCCGCTCCTGCATTGACGCGAATAAAAATGCAAAATGCGATATTTGCGGCTCGGCGGTAGCCTGCGCGGTCTGCGTCGACGAAGATCCCAAGGATTCGACGTGTGACATTTGCGGCAAGCCCATTCAGTCGGATGCAAGAGAATTCAAGGTAACTCTCACTTATACCTCTGCACACGTTATATTTGATGATGAAGCGCAGAAGAACGTTGCCGAAGGCGGTAGCGTAAGCTTCAGTATAAAAATCAAGGACGGATATATCTTCAAATCCGTAAGCCACGGAGTCTATGATCAGGCGTCGGGCGTGCTTACGATAACCGATATAAGCCGCGCAACCACCGTGATCTTTACTACCGAAGAGGCAGGATACGACACGTCCGCTACCTTCACTCTCGTTTTGAGAAAGGAGTCAAATAAGGATAGCTGCTATCCCAAGGCTTCCTCCGGAATGAAAATGGGAACGCAGATAACCTTCACCGCGGGTAATTACGATATGGCGTTCGTCGGCTGGTCTTTCGGATCTTCTTACGAGGATGGCGGCGAGATAGTAAGCACATCCCGCGAATTCGTTCTTGTGGCAACTCCCGACGTCGTTACGGGAAGCAAGCTTTACGTATATCCGAATTACAGAGATTCAAGAACCTATTATTACGATCTTAACGGAGGAAGCGTTGATACCTTCTCCGATAATATGAAGGCGACTAAGTATTACACCGCCACGAAGAACGGTGCGACGCGAGTAAAGGTGACCCTCGGCGATAAGTATTATTCATTTGCAGAGGCGGCGTCCACCTTCTATAACGACGGAAGCTTCTACCGTGACGGCTACGTGCTTAAGGAGTATAACACGAAGGCTGACGGAAGCGGCGATAAGTACGGACTCGGCGCAAAATACTCGGCAAAGAGTGACGGAACCGAACCCGTGCTGTATTGTATTTGGGAAAAGGCGACCGATGGATTTACTTACGATGATTATATCTTCGCTCGTCCTTCGGGCGTAACCGTAGCAAATTCGCCCGAATGGAATGAAAGCGGAGTAATAATCACCGGCTACGACGGAGCGGATAAAACCGTCGTTATCCCCGACAAGATCGGCAACAAGCCCGTTATTGCAATCGCCGCGGGGGCATTCGTCAACCGCCCCATGGAAACTCTCGTTATGGGACGCCACCTTCTCTCGGTTGCGGACGGTGCAATCGTCGGATGCTCTAATCTCAAGGAAATATACTACTCCGACGGAATTTATTCAATATCCAACAACGCGCTCGATACCGATAGCTACACGAGCCTTAAAAAGCTTTACGTTAACGCGACTATAGCTCCGAGATTCGCAAACTCCACCGACGGTGCGTTTGCCGTCAAGCTTGCAAAGCTTCTCTCAACCTCGGGAGAGGACAGAGTTATAATCATTTCCGGCTCGTCCTCGTATCAGGGAATAGCGACCGAATATATGGAGGCGCTCTTCGGCGGTAAATACAAGGTAATCAATTTCGGCACGACGAGAACGACTCACGGCACGATATATCTTGAGGCGATGCAGGCGCTCGCTCATCACGGTGACGTTATAGTTTACTCGCCCGAAAACAGTGCGTATATGCTCGGCGAAAGTGAGCTTTATTGGAAAACACTTCGCGATATTGAGGGAATGTATAATATGTTCACTCATATCGATATCTCGAATTACACTAACGTATTCGGTGCGTTTGCCGAATTGAATCAGCAGTACAGATATCTTAGAGCTCCGAGAGTATACGAGCAGATCTGCGAGAACACGGGGCTCGATAAAAACGGAGACAGAGTAAGCGAAAAGCTTAATTCGTATAACGACGATAACGAATATTCGAATTCATACGTAATCACCTTCAATAACAGAATCACCTCAAAGTACGAGTTCAAAAACGGTACTTCCTCAAAGGATGAGATCACCTGGAAGGATGAGGAGGCGTATGATAAGAACTATAACGATCCGACCAGCATCCGATGGTGTAACCTTGACGATGCGGATCTCGTCGGACTTATGAATAAGGCGATAGCCTCAGCGAAAAAATCGGGAGCGAAGGTCTATTTCGGATTCTGTCCGATAGATGCAAACTCCATCGCCGCAGAGAATAAAAACAAAGAGGCTCTTCTTAAATACGATGCGCTCATCGCATCGCTTTACGATTTCGACGGCCTTCTCGGAAGCTGTCAGAATTATATCTTCGCGCATCAGTATTTCTTTGATTGCGCATTCCACACAAACTACTACGGAAAGGTGCTTCGCACCTACAGGCTTTACGTTGATCTCGCAGATGTCTGCGGAATTACCGACGTTATCGGTATGACCGACTACGGCACTTCGTTTGATAACTGTCTCTTTGAGGAAACGAGTGACGGATTGCCGAGATATAAGGTTTCATTCCTGAAATAACACGAACAATATGGAGGAGAATATATGGTATTCTATACGAGCCCGATACCGTGCGTTATTATCGCTCTGATAATTCTTATGCACGTCGTGTCAGTTCTATATTCCGGGCGGTATGCACTCTGCTTCGGAATAGCTAATATTTGTTTACATATCGGACTCGCGGCATCCATTCTTGCCCTTGGGGCTCAGCTTTCAGAGGCTGTGATGCTTTATTCGGTAAGCCTTCTTATCTACCTCTCCTTATTCTATTTCATAAGAAAACTAAAAGAAGAGAAAAAGGAGGATGAAAAATGACCTTTAATTCCTGGGAATTTCTGATTTTTTATCCCGTGGTTCTCCTCCTTTATTTCCTCCTGCCAAAGCGCGCGCGCTGGCCCATGCTTCTTATAGCAAGCTATTTCTTCTATATGTGCTATCAGACCGAGCTTGTCGTGCTCATCTTCGGAACGACGCTCGTCTCGTGGATAGCCTCCCGAATAATAGAAAAGAGTGAGAAGACCGCAGTCAGGCGATTGTTCCTGATCCTTACGCTCGTCTGCTCTCTCGGAGTTTTGTTCTTCTATAAGTATTTCGACTTTTTATCCGGCACGGTATTTGATATTGCGCGTAGCTTCGGCTATCGCGCAAAACCGATCTCCCTTGATCTTATCCTGCCCGTCGGAATATCCTTCTACACCTTCCAGACACTTTCGTACGTTATCGATGTATATAAGGGAGAGGTGAAAAGCGAGAATAATTTCTTCTTCTACGCGCTTTTCGTTTCATTCTTCCCCCAGCTCGTTGCAGGACCGATCGAGCGTCCCGGAAACCTTATTCCTCAGCTCAAGGAGTCCCACAAGCTTACCTGTGAAAATGCGATCAAGGGCGGAAAGCACATGCTGGTCGGATTTTTCAAAAAGATCGTCGTTGCGGATCTTATCTCCGTGTACGTTAATGCGATCTACAATGACGTAGAGTCCGCAGGGGCGCTTGGAATAATAATAGCGACTGCTCTCTTTGCCGTTCAGATCTATTGCGATTTCTCCGGATATACGGATATCGCCATTGGTTGCTCCCGCATTATGGGAATCAGGCTTATGAAAAATTTCGACCACCCTTATATGGCACGAACCATAAAGGAATTTTGGTCCAGATGGCACATATCTCTTTCTACCTGGTTCAAGGATTATCTCTACATACCTCTTGGAGGAAACAGATGCAAAAAACCGAGAGCGCTCTTCAATATCTTCGTTGTATTTTTAGTGTCGGGACTCTGGCACGGCGCGAATTGGACCTTTGTCATCTGGGGCGTTATACACGCCGCCTATCAAATAATCGGCTCCCTTACCTTAAAGCGCCGTAACGGTGTTATTGAGAAGGTTGGACTTAAGGTTGACTCCCACTTGATTAATTGGACCAGACGAGGGGTCACCTTCGTTCTCGTGTGCTTTGCATGGCTGTTCTTCAGAGCAAACACCGTAGGTGAAGCAGGCGTTCTTCTCGAGAAGCTCTTTGTCAGCGGATGGAGTGAGCCAATCTCCAAAACCCTATCCTCGATGGGACTTGGAGCGGTAGAAATACTTACCACTCTGTTGTCCATCGTGCTTCTGCTGATAATAGAGCGTATGGTGAAATATGAGGACTCGGACGAGGGATCGTCTGATCTTCTCCTGCAACACGGCGGATTTGTCTATATTCTCTGGATGGTTGTGTTCGCATGGGCGCTTCTGCTTTCAAAGGATATGATGAGCACGTTCATATATTTCCAATTTTAGGAGGGCAAAATGAAGAAAATAAAAACAATTGTTTGCATATTTGCCCTTGTTTTGGCAATATTGCTGCCCATAATCACTCCGATCGCTGCGGCGATGATCATTCCGTCGCAGTATTCAAAAACCTTTGTCGGCGAGATTGATGACAAGGTTGCGAGACTCGATTCCATCGAGGGAGAAAAGTGTATCGTTATCGGTGGCTCCTCGGTTGCCTTTGGACTTGATTCGGCTCTTATGGAGGAATATATCGGTATGCCCGTGGTCAATTTCGGACTCTACGCGGCAATAGGAACGAGAGCTATGATGGAGCTTTCGCGTGCATCCGTCGGTGAGGGCGACATTATCATTCTCGCTCCCGAAACCGACCCGGAAACTTTCTCAATGTACTTCTCGTCGGATACCACTCTCAAGGCGATAGATTCAAACTATTCGCTATTCACCAGATTTTCCGCGGATAGCATTCTCTCTATGCTCGGCGGTATATTTAAGCACTCAGTGGAGAAGATTGCAGCGAGCACAAAGCCCTTACCTGATCCCGAGGGAATTTATAACAGTGCGTCCTTTGACGAGTACGGAGACATCAAAAAGGGTCTGCGCGACGAGAACGTTATGCCTCTGTTCTGCGATCCTAACAAAAAGATTGATCTTTCTCCGGAAATTCTCGCCCCTGAATTTATAAGCTATATCAACGATTACGTTGCGTTCTGTAACCGCCGTGGAGCAGAGGTTTATTTCTCCTTTGCACCCATGAACTCTATGGCGATCGCAGAGGGGACTACCGAT
>JAZLEH010000044.1:0-2125 GCA_045615165.1 Eubacteriales bacterium
ACCGAGCTGCGCGACGAATCGGGCAGAGACGGTATGCGTATCGTTGTTGAATACCGCCGCGACGCAAACGGCGAAATTATCTTAAAGCAGCTCTACAAGTACAGCCAGCTCGAGGACACCTGCGCCGTAAATATGCTCGCGCTCGTTAACGGCGAGCCGAAGGTGCTTCCTCTCGTCAGAATCATTGACGAATATATCGCGCATCAGGAGTCGGTAGTTACAAGAAGAACTCAGTTTGAGCTCGACCGCGCTCTTGCCCGCGCACATATTCTCGAAGGCTATGCTGTTGCTCTCGACAATATCGACGAGATCGTTGAGCTTATGAAGACCTCAAAGTCGATCCCCGATTCAAAGGCGAGACTTTGCGAGCGTTACGGTCTTACCGAAATTCAGGCTCAGGCAATCGTCGAGATGACTCTCGGACGTCTTACCGGTCTCGAGCGCGACAAGATCCTTGAAGAGCTCGAAAGACTTCACAAGCTTATCGAGGAGCTCCGCGCGATCCTCGGTGACATCGAAAAGGTACGCGAGATCGTCAAGACCGAGATCCTTGAGATCAAGCGCAGATATAATGACGATCGCCGCACAGAGATCGTTGAGGCTTCGGACGATATTCTCCTTGAGGACCTTATCGAGAAGCACGATTGCGTAATTACAATCTCTCATTCGGGCTACATCAAGCGTCAGCACGCGGATACCTACTCGGCTCAGAGACGAGGCGGTAAGGGTATTATCGGTATGTCGACCAAGGATGAGGACTTCATCGAGAAGGTTATGGTTATGCACAGCCATTCGAACCTTATGATGTTCACGTCTCAGGGCAAGGTTTATATGCGTAAGGCGTATATGATCCCCGAGGCGGGCAGAACCGCGAAGGGTACAAATATCGTAAACATTCTTGAGCTCCAGCCGGGCGAGAAGATCACAACAGTTATCGAGGTTGATAACTTCGATAATTCCGAGGACAGATACCTCACAATGGTCACCAAGAACGGCGTTCTCAAGAGAACCAAGCTTTCCGAGTTCGAGTATCAGCGCAAGGGCGGTAAGATCGCTATCGGTCTTGACGAGGGCGACGAGCTCATCGGCGTGCTTCTCACCGACGGACACAAGGATATCATCATTGCATCTGCTTCGGGTAACGCGGTCAAGTTCACCGAAGAGGGCGCAAGAACTATGGGACGTACCGCGCGCGGTGTTATCGGTATCAGACTTCGCGGCGACGACCGCGTTGTCGGCATAGTTGCGGCTGAAAATGATAAGCAGCTTCTCACCATCACCGAGCTTGGATACGGTAAGCGCAGCGAATTCTATGACTTCCGACTTATGAAGAGCCGCGGCGGTATGGGTGTAATGTGCCATAACGTAACAGAGAGAACCGGACGCGTTGTCGGAATCTCCGCTGTAAGCGAGGATGACGATATTATGATCATCACCGAGGGCGGAACCATCATCCGTACACCCGTTGACAGCATTCCCGTTTACGGCAGAAGTGCCGCGGGCGTTATCGTAATGCGAGTCACCGAGGGTCAGGCTTGCGCAGGATTCACGACTGTTCCCAAAGCGGAAGAGGACGCAGAGGAGATTGCGGAAGAGTAAGATTTCTATCCCGAACGGGAGAATAGTGGCTAGTGGCTAGTGACTAGTGACTGGTTGAAGGTTAATTTCCGAGCCGAAAGGCTCGGAAATTTTCATTTTATTAAAAATGTCAGAAAGTTTTTTGAAGAGTCAAGGGAAACTTTTTCTCAAAAAAGTTTCCCTTGTGGGGAGCAGGGCAAAGCCCCGATGTGCGCTTCAAGCAGACTGCGCCCCGCAGGATGCTTGGAAGGAGTAAAAGCACTTGCATTTGGCAAGTGCTTTTCGCTCCTTCACCCTTGATTTACTATATTAAATTATAAAACAATATCAATACATACAAACAAAATTATAATTTGTAGGGGACGGCGCCCTCGACGTCCCGAAATCAATCAAAATATTGTTGAGTAAAAAACCAATATGATTGAATTACAGTTTTCGAAATTATACAAATGATATATTTTTTATTCTTGTAAAGTTTCCGATTTATAGTTTAATTAAACTATTATTCCTAAATGTTATCAAATGAAAAATATAGTGCAGTCAAGGG
>JAZLEH010000045.1:0-6114 GCA_045615165.1 Eubacteriales bacterium
CGATGTATGATATACGTCTTCGGGTCGGAAGCGGCGATTTCTGCTCCGAATTCGTACGCCCGGGCTATCGCCTTTGGGAATAAAAAAACGGCTGAGAAATCAGCCGTTTTTTGCTTATTCGTTTTCTTTAGATTTTATATCGGGATCAAAGAAGGTTTCGGTATAGAATTCGGAGCGCTTGCAAAGCTCCTCTTCAACCTTATCGTATCCGTATTTCTCCGTAAGGGTCTCAACGTCGGAGAAGAGGTTCGTTCCGATTCCGAGCCTGTCGCCCTCGATCTCAACACCGAGCGCCGCAAGGGTGGTCGGGAACATATCGAAGGTACCAAACTCGCGGTTCTTCTCATCGGTGGGAGTTGCCGCGGCGTTGATAATGCAGTTATAGGTCGTTCTTACGTAGTCCTCGTCAATTCCTGCGAGGAATTCGGGGTCCATCGTCAGGTGGTCGCCCGAAAGCACGATCGTCGTGTTTTCATAGAAGGGCTGCGCCTTTATCCATTCGATGAATTCATACACCTGCTTTGACGAGCAGGAGATAACGTTTGCGTACTGGTTATCATATTCGTCGCCGCAGAGGTCGCACTTATATCCGTCGGGGAAGTGAGTGTCTGCGGTGAGGGTCATAAAGTTGAAGGGCTTATCGCCTGCGGCGAGGCGTGTCAATTCTTCCTTCGCGTAGTCAAAGAGCTTGAGGTCCTCAAATCCCCACCATACCTTATCCTCTTCGTTGAATTTTCCGGAATTGATAAGCGATTCAAGGTCGATGATATTGAAATTGCCGTGCTCGGTGAAATATGCGTCACGAGCGGCGAAGGTTGCGTTTGAACCGAAGAGAACGGTCTGCTCGTATCCCTCGTCGGCAAGCACGTCGCCGAGAGTGGTTATGCCGGGCATATAAACTCCGTCCGCTCCGTAGTAATCAAAATTCATCGGAACTTTTATAATAACGCCGGAGGTCTGTGCGAAGAGCGCGGCGGCGGTCCATCTCGTTCCAACGTAGGAGTAAGCGCCGTAGGAATCCTTTGATGAGAAGCTTACGTTGTTATTGGCAAGCTCGGTAAGCTCGCTCATAAAATCGTCGGTGATGTTTCCTCCGACGGAGGTTTCGGAAAACGTGTTTTCTATAGATTCAAGGAATATGTAGATAAGGTTTCTCTTTTCCTCGGGGAAGGAGAGGGTCACCTCATCGGGGTCAACGTAGTTCTCCTCAATAAAATCGGAGGTGACGACTGCGTTGTATACGAACATGTGTATTCCGAGGCGGAAAATGATCGTCATAATGGAGAGGACAAGTGCGAGCGCGGAGAGTGCAAGATAGCTCTTTTTAAAGAAATTCACCGCACGGGTCGCGCAATACTTAACGTAGAGCTTGAATTTCGGGAGCTTGTCCTTTAGCTTACCCGAAAGCATAACGACGAGGAATACCTCAAGAGCCGATATGAGAAGCCCGAGGAACACAACGCTGAATATCGCGTTCCACACGAGAGACGAGCTTGTTCCTTCAACGGGGGATTTGAGCTGATAGAATATCTGGTCAAACTGAACGTCGTCGTATCTGTTTTCGATCCATCTCATAAGAAGATAGAGCATATTTGCCGCGGCTACGAATATACTTGAGAACACGATCCTTCGTATAGCTCTTCGACGGGCTTTTTTTACCGCCGGGTCGACCTCTTCGATCACGCCGTCATTTTTTATTTCATCGGTCATAGCTTCAACCTCCTTGTGCGTTCGATTTTTGCCTACCTAATTATTTTATCATATTTTGAGGGTATCAGTCAAGATATAAAAAATAATTTACAAAAATGTTCGTGCGTATTTACTAAAAAACAACTAAATGTTGTTTTTGCATTGACAAAGCATAACAAAAAAATTATAATTGACTTATAAATAAACGAAATGGAGATATTTTATGGATATCAGAATTTCTTACGAGGAATTTTCCTCATTCGTCGGCGACGTGCGCCCCATCTGGCTTGAGTCGGATGAAAACCTTAAGAACAAAAAGATCGGCTGGGGTGTAAAGGGCGATGCAGTAGAAATAAAGAGCTGCGCGGGATGCTTCCACGGCGCTTTCAGATACGGCGCCTTTATGACCTTCGTCAAGGAGGGGGAGGCTATCGTTTACGCGACCTTCGAGGATAAGAAGTACGAGTGCCGCGTGACCTCAAGGGCGCGCCGCGATTTCTCAAAGGGGGAGCAGGATTTCTTCGTAGGAGATTTCCATACTCACACCTCCCATATTCACGAGCACGATCTCTTCCTTGAGCGCGATCCCGGTGAGATGAGAGCGTATCTTGACGCCATCCGTGACGAAAATAAGCGCGATATCGCGGTAATCACCGACCATTCGGAAACGATAGATCTTGAAAACTTCTTCCACGGCTTCAAGGAATACGAGCTTGCGCGTGAGGGAATGCAGCCCATCGTTTACGCGGGATGCGAAAACGAGATAATGTACGCGGAGAAGGACAGATTCGGAAGGCTTCACAGAGTGTCGGGCGAGCTTGTTGCTATAAACTCGGCAAGCTTCTGTCAGGCGAACACCTATCCCGAATTTTTCTGGGCGTTTGAGAACAATCCCTTTGCGATCGGAATCTTCGCGCATCCGCACGTTATAGGAATTAGTACAAAAGGCGTATGGAATTACAGGCCGAGGCTCAATAATCCCAAGGAGCTTACCTCTCTTATTAAATACATTGAGGTATTCAACTCTCCCGCAAACAGCCAGAATATGCTTCACGAATACGTATACAGTGACGCGCTTGATGCAGGATACAGAGTTTCCACCACCTGCGGAAGCGATCAGCACGGTCAGTGGAACTTTGATGCGTTCACCGCGGCAACAATAATAATGGCTCCCGAAAGATCGCGCGAGGCATTCACCGACGCGCTTCTTAATCTCCGAGCTTACGCATCCGAGTCGGGCAATATCAAGCTTCGTTACTTTGTTAACGGCAAGGAAGCACCCTGCGATCTCGATGAGGCGACAAGGTATCACTTTGAGGTTAAGATCGATTACTTCAAGGAAGATAATTCAACACGCCCCGTGCGCTGTGAGGTGATATCCGACGGCGGAAAGACCGTAAAAACTATTGAAAACGTTAATTTCGAGCATTTTGAATTTGATGTTGAGTCTGATACGGCGAGATGGTTCTATTTAAGATTCGTTGACGCAAAGACCCTTCGCACCTTCTCGCCCCCCGTATTCACGGGAAGAGCGATCACCCCCTACGTTATCGACGATCTTAAGCCGATAGACAAGGCGGGATTTGTGGTTAAGGATGAGAATGGCAACTCAATCCCCGAGCTTATTGACGACGACACGTTCACGAAATGGGTGTCGAGCGGTACGACCGCGTCGCTCACCATAGATATGGGATGCGTAAGATCGGTGTCGGCGCTCGGCAATTACGCCGCCGCGCTTGATATTGAAGAAATTCGCGCAAAGGGAATAGGCGTAGAAGAGGTAGAGGCAAGCTTCCCCGTTGATTACGTTATCAGCGCGAGCCTTGACGGAGTTAATTACGAGGTATGCGATGAGGGACTCTTCCGCACCTTTGCAGGCGAGGAAATTGTAAGATTTGAAAAGAGAGAGGCAAGATTCGTTAAGCTCGACATCCTCTCGACCGCCGGAACGAGACTCGGCAGAGAGGCGTATATGAACGCTCCCATCAAGATTGCGGAGATCAGCTTGTTTGAATAATAAGACGGAAAGGTAGAATCGAAATGAAAATATCTGCTGAAAAATTATCATCTTTCGTTGGAGACGTGCGTCCGATATGGATCGAAGACGGAACAGACCTTAAATGGAACAAAAGGATCGCGTGGAAGCTTTCGGGCGACGCGGTAACTATGGAAAAGTTCGGTGGCTACGATCACGGATGCTTCTATTACGGAGTCCTCGTAACCTTCGTTAAAGAGGGCGCGGCAACCGTAACGGCTACCTACGAGGGCGTTGAATATAAGTGCGAGATAACCTCACGCGCTCGCCGCGATTTTTCCGGAATGGAAAACAACTTCTATAAGGGAGACACGCACGCGCATTCGCAGGAGGAGCATGATCACGATACAGTCTGCTTTAACCGCGAGAGCAGCCCAGCGGAATATATTGAAGCGATAGACAAGGAGGCGCTCCGCGAATTCGCGCCCATTACCGACCACGCCTCGACTATTGACGACGAGTTCTTCTTCCGCGGATTTATGGAGACCGAGAGAAGAATGGGAAAGACCTATCCCATAATATTCCCGGGAAGCGAGAGCGAGATAGCTTATACCGAATACGACAGATATAATAATATCCACAGGCTCTCGGGCGAGCTTGTGACCCTTAATGCAAAGCGCTGCTGCTACTCGAAGACGTACGAGGAATTCTTCTATACTATGGGAGAGAATCCTTATGCCATCGGAGTGTTTGCTCACCCCCACGTTATAGGCGGAAGCACCAGGGGCGTGTGGAATTATCGCCCGAGAACAAACCCCTATAACGACAAGCTCAAAAAGCTCATAAAATACGTTGAGGTGCTTGGTGCACCGTCGGGAAGAGAGAACACTCTCCACGAATACGTATATAGCGAGGCGCTTGACGCGGGTTACAGAGTTTCCTCCACCTGCGGAAGCGATCAGCACAATAATTGGGATTTTAACGCATATCCCGGTGCAGTTGTCATAATGGCTCCCGAAAAATCGCGCGAGGCATTCCTTGACGCGCTTCTTAACCTCAGAGCTTATGCTACCGAGTCGGGTAATATCAAGCTTCGCTATTTCGTTAACGGCAAGGAAGCGCCCTGTGACCTCGAGGAGGCGACAAAGTATCACTTTGAGGTGAAGATCGACTATTTCTACGAGGATAAGATGACACGCCCCGTACGCCTTGAGGTAATTTCCGACGGCGGAAAGACTATAAAGACTATTGAAAACGGAAACTTTGAAAATATAGAATTCGACATCGAGTCGGATACGGCGAGATGGTTCTATATAAGACTCGTTGACTCCTATACCTATCGTACTTTCTCCGTTCCCGTATTCACGGGCAGAGAGATAACGCCCCATATAATCGACGATCTTAAGCCGATAGACAAATCAAAGTTTAAGATCACCGATGAAAAGGGAAGAGATGCCTCTGTGTTGATTAACGACGATATCTCTACCGAATGGCAGGCAGACGGCACGAGCGCGACCCTCACGATCGATATCGGAGAGGAGAAGACGGTGCGCGGTCTCGGTAATTATTCCGTCGGTCTTCTTCGCCCTTATTCGGGCGATATCCGCAGGCTTATGGCAGAGCAAGAGGCGGTGTTCCCGGTTGATTACAGGATCTATTCAAGCCTTGACGGAGTTAACTTTGATCTTTGGGATGAGGGCGTTTTCCGCACCTTCTCGGGCGAGGAAATACTCAAATTCGAGCCCCGTACAACGAAATTTGTTAAAATTGAGCTTCTTTCGACCACCGGAACGCGTCTCGGAAGATCGCCTTATAACGAGATCCCGATGAAAATAAGCGAGTTTACGCTCTTTGAGTGATGTAAATAATTGTTTGCGGAGATCAATATGCTTAATTTATCAATAATGCCGCTTGACGCGGAGAATATTGACGCGGTTTGCGAGGACGTTATAGCTCAGCAGAGAGACGGCGTCTCTACTCACGCGATGTTTATGATGAAATTCCAGCCGGAGGGAACGCCGCCGGTTGACAAGGCGAGCAAGCAATGCGAGATATACGATCGCTACAAGAAAAAGCTCGATCCCGTCGGCGCAAAGCACGGCGTTCTCGTTCAGGCAACGCTCGGTCATATAGTCGTGCCGTACGAGCCGTATCCCTTCCAGCCCTCGGTAAGCCTTTTGACCGGAGAGCCGAACGTGATCACGGCGTGTCCCCTTGACCCCGAATTTAGAAAATTTATGCGCGGTCAGATGAAAACTCTCGCCTCGCGCCATCCCTCGGTCGTAATGGTAGACGACGATCTCGGTCTGCTTTACAGAGCGTGGAAAGGATGCGCCTGCAAATACCATCTTGCCGAGCTTAATAAGCGCGCGGGAACGAATCTTGTAAGAGAGGACGTTTACCGCCACACGCAGGGTGTGTCCGATGAGGATAAGAGGATCACGGGAATC
>JAZLEH010000046.1:0-3195 GCA_045615165.1 Eubacteriales bacterium
TCATCGTTCGCGGTGTTAAGGCACGCAAGAACGGTGGTAACGGACAAGGCGGCAACGGTTATAACAATAACGGATATAACAATAACAGCGGATTCCATAATATGTATGGAACTTAAACTAAAAAAGCGTTTGCAGATTGCAAACGCCTTTTCTTTTACTTTTTATTCTTATAAAGCTTTTTATAAAGTGCGCCGAAGCCGAGGATTATACCGAGCATAAATACGATCCAATAGAATGAACCGATCCTGTACGGCATAACGTCCGACGTTCCGAAAAGCCCTGCAGGAGAGTTGAAATTAAGGAAGAAATACGGGAAGTTATCCCCTCTTCCGAAATCAACTCCCGAAAGTCCGAGAATACTTGAAAAGATCAAATAAGCAAGGGGCGGTATAGCCGTGTAAAATATATGGCGGCGTTTTAAGGTAATTCGATAATCGTCAACGAAGAAGTCGGCAATCGAAAGAATCGGAACGATTACGTGAGTCATAACGCTTGCCATAGTCCACGCATTATAATCCGCATTATCCGCGCCGGGAGCAAGCACGACGCAGAAGATCAATCCCGTGAGGGTTATTGATATCGTGAAAATATACCTTATAAGATATATCGTGTTCTTTGCTTTAGAAAGGTCGCGCTTTTTCTCGTAAATCTGAACGAAAATGAGCGCCGCGAACACGATCGCAATCCATATATTCGATTCGGAGGTGAAGTAAAGAAGCCTTTTCGCCCAATGGGAATATCCGTCCTCCGTAGCGTTGAAAAAGCTCCATACAACTCCGACAAGTGAGATTATAACGACGGAAACCTTCAGCGACAGAGATAATCCTTTTCTCATATCATTCACCGTAATTTTCAAGCAACGCCCTTGAAATGCTTTCGGCGATAAGCTCTCTTCCGTGAGCTATGGGGTGAGTGCCGTCGGTCGCGGAGAAGCACTCGCCGCGAGTAGATTCATTTATTCCCGAGCCGTTGTAGTTATCAATATAAAGGAGTCCGTATTCCTTTGCTATCTCTTCGGTCTTCTTGCAGAATTCGGGAAGAGTCTGATCCTTTATAACTCTGTCGTGCGAGTGGCTTGAAAAGCTTCCGTCCGCATTACGCCAGAAGCGATAGGTCTGTGAGCATAAAACGAGGATCAGGTTGGGATATACCTTTTTTATCGTTTCAATACTGTATCTGAGAGCGCCCGCGTAGGTCGTGATATCATATTTATCCTCGCCCTCTATTCTCTGCCCTGCGGTAAAATCGTTCGTTCCGTAGGCGATAGTAGCGATATCAACCGTTGAAAGATCGATTGATTTCAAAAGCTCGAGGTTGCCGCCGAAATACGCGGGTAGCGCCTCGCCGATAGGCTCGTAGGAAAACGACTCATCCTGAAGCGAGAAGTCACGCGTAGTTACCGAATGTGCAATACGGTACATACAAAATCTATCGAACTGAGGAAGCGAGTGCTCTGACATACGGCATCCGCCGAAGCCGACGTTATAGACGGTAGCGCCCGTCTTTTTTGCTATGAACGAGGATATATCCTCGGGGGCGTGAAAATTACCGAATATACTGTCGCCGAAGTTAACTATTTTTTTACCCTTCAAGGTTTTTGACATAACGAATTCCTCCATGATCAGATATTTCCGATTTCCTTAACGAGCGCGAATGCATAGCGAAGGAAGCCCTCGTCGTTTGGATGAACGAGTCTTCCGCTAGGATCACCGAAGAGCTCGGGCATCGGAGGCACGAGCTTATAGCCGTCGATCACCTTGATGAACGGATATTCCGAGGCAACCTTAGCTATAATCGCGCTATGCTCGCGGAAGGTCATACCTGCGGAAATTCCCTCTCCGTCGCTTCTCCAAATCGGAAGAATAATATATATATTTCTGCAGGAGTAAAGCGATACGAGCTTATTGAGATATTCGCGCACGTTGGTTTCAAATATCTCCCTCTCGATTCCCCAGTCGTTGCATCCGAGGGCGACCGATATGATATCGGGCTCAAAGCCCATATAGTCGAGCTCATCCTTATCGAACGTTATACCGCCGACACCCTCGTTAAGAATGTCGCATTCATACCATTCCGAAGGGAGAGAGGGGTAAGCATTACTCGGCTTTTTAGCAACCATTCCCTGAGTTATCGAGTCACCGAGAATAAGCCAGCTTTTCTCCCTTTTCTCCGTTGGGATAAGGGGTGCGTCGGATTTTATATTCTTTATCGATATACAAACGAGGTGCGGAAGATATACGCGGGTTTCAAGATCGGCATTACCCGAAAGCTGAAGCGTAACGTTGCCTCCGTCAATCGAAAGCTCGGTCGAGCTTTGCAACAGTCCCCCAACTACTACGTCAACGAACGCCCATTCGCGAGCGCGTTCTGCTACACGGTAGTCGAACGATATGGTTTTAGCCGAGGTTTTAAACGCGAGGCAAACGGAGCTTGCCGCCTTGCATCTTTTAAGCTTGGCATCGCACTTTGAATAAGTCTTCACCTGATTTTCCGTAAATCTTATAGGGGTGAGCCAACCGTCATTTTCATTAACAGAAACGCAGTTTTTAAAAAGGTTTTTCATAGCATCTCCTGAAATTGATTTATTAATTTTATTTTATCACAAAAGAATTAAACATTCAAGCGTTTTGGGAAATTTGGAAAGTGCATTTGCGAGCGTTTTTTCTGTATTGGCTTGCGCTCATACCTACGCTCGCTCTGAATATCTGCGAAAAATACGATAGCCCCGAAAATCCGCAGGCTTCGGAAATTTCCTCTATGCGCATTTCGCTATTTGCAAGCATATTTTTTGCGCTTTCGATCCTCGTTACCCTTATATATTCCATAACCGTAATCCCCATTGCATCCTTGAATTTTCTTGCAAAGTGGTATTTGCTTATATGGATATATTCGCACAATCCGTCAAGCGTTATCTCCTCGCGATAATGCGCGTTTATATATGATATCGCCTTGGACAAGAGGTCGTCGGGCGCTGTGATATGCTGAACGGTGTATTTTTTCAAATAGATCATCAACCTCAAAAATGCCGAGGTCATAACCTCCTCAAAGCATTCTCCCGATTTCATAGCCTCAGAGGCCTCGCTATATATATTCTCGATAGAATCAAAAAGGTGGTCGGGAATTTGCGCGTATACCGCAGAGCTATCGGAAAACAGTCTTCGCACCTCGCTATCGTTTGGAAGAGCGGCGAGAAGC
>JAZLEH010000047.1:0-6757 GCA_045615165.1 Eubacteriales bacterium
TCTGCGAGTTGTTATAAGAAAGCGCGTATTCATATACCTTTTCCTTAACCTTTGCGGGAGTGAGGTCAAAAACTCTGCCAAGGGTTGCGTAAGTGACGGGGTGACCTGCGGCAAACAAAATCGCCTCGAGAGCCTCTTCAAAAACGACGAATCTGTCGGGATCGGTGTTTGCATCCTCTACTTCGTTTTCGGCGCCTTCAACGCCTTCTTCGTTGATTTTAGCTTCTTCTATTTCTTCAATTTTATCCGTCATTGGTCATTCTCCTTTTTCTCTTCGTCGTCACTTTCGGATTTTGAGTGATCAAACTCGCTTTCCGATATATCTCCGGGAACGTAATTGGGGTTAAGCATAAATTTCATTTCGAGTCCCGTTTCGTCGTATTCGATAGCGTCCTCGACGTAATGGGATGTCGTTATAATAACGCGGTGGATTTTTATAAGCTCGAGTATTCCCATGAATCTTGCAACGAGCTCAGGGCGGGAATCCGCATCCTTGAGAAGGAAGAAGAGGGAAGCCTCCTCCTGCTCTTCAAGAAGCTCGCATATCTCCTCGATCTTTTCCTGTACCGAGACGATCTTATGCTTGATAAGGGGGTTAACGAGGTCTGCAGGCTTTCTTTCCGCTTGCGCGATCTTTATTCTTCTCATAACCGCGTTGAGCGCCTTAATAAGAAGATCGGGATCAAGGTCGAGGGGAAGTCCCTTCTCAGGCGGGACTTCGTCCGTATCCTTCGTATATCTTGAGGAGAATTCGTCGTATAAGGGGCGAAGCTCCTTCGCGGCAAGCTTTGCCTGTTGATAGAGAAGGAGGGCGTCCTGAATTTCGCGACGAGGGTCGTTTTCCGTTCCTTCCTCGTGAGGGAGGATCATCTTGCTTTTGATAAGCATAAGCTCACTTGCCATAACAATAAATTCACTTGCTATGTCAAGATCGAGCTTCTGCGCCTCTTCAATATATTCCATATACTGGTCGCAGATTATGGCAATGGGAATGTCGGTGATGCTTACCTTGTTTTTGCTTATAAGCGTTAAAAGAAGGTCAAGCGGTCCTTCGAATTGATCGAGCCTGTAGGTTAATTCTATCATTGATTAATACCTCATCGGGATAGAGATGTCAAAGATTAAGGAATGGGATTAGTTTCCAGAATGAGAACATTGCATCGGAAAGCCATAAAATGACCGTGCCGAGCATATCTGAGAGCGAGAATACACCCGCAATAGTTGACAAAACGGGGCTTGATGCAACGAAGCTTAAGGAGAGGAGCGCGCGCTTCGCGGCATTTCCGAGGATTAGCCAACCGAGCAAGGTGAAATAGATCTGTCTTTCATATTTCATAATACCGAAATAATACTTTGGAGGAAGAACGACGTTGAGGATTCTTGATCCGTCAAGCGGCGGTATGGGAATAAGGTTGAAAAGTCCGATACCGATATTTATTTGGTGGAATATGAATACGAAAAGAAGAAGATTTAAAACCAGCTCAAGAAGAAATTCATTCGGGAATGATATTTTTGCAAAAACTGCTACGAGCAGTAGATATAAAAATGCCGAGAAAAACGCGAAAATCATATTAGAAAGCGGGCCCGCAAGAGCCGTTATTGCAAAATCGCGTTTCGGTTTTCTAAAGTTGCGGGGATTTATCGGCACGGGAGTTGCCCAACCAATATGGAAAAATATCATACAGATCGCGCCGAGCGGATCAAGATGCTTTAAGGGATTGAGAGTCAGTCTTCCAAGTCGCTTTGCAGTGTCGTCGCCGAGCTTGTACGCCGCGTATGCGTGCGAGTACTCGTGTATCGTGAGAATCAGCAAAACTGCTAATGCAGACAATACGATTTCAACTATGTTATCCATCAGCAAAAGCTCCTTTAATTGATCGCGTCAAGTATTTTGCTCCAAAGAAGATCCTTGCCGTCACGCGTGATTGAGGAAAAGGGAAGTATCTCTATACCAGTTCCCTTGAAAAATTCCTCGTGTATGTTATCAAGCGCCGCCTTGAGCTGCGCCTTAGAAAGCTTATCGGTCTTAGTAGCTACGACCGTAAAGGGAACACCCTGATCGATAAGCCAGTTGATCATCATTATATCGTCGTCGGTAGGACCTACTCGAATGTCGATAAGCTGAAGAACGAGTCGAATAGAGTCCTCGGAGGGATTTTTTAGGAAATAGTCCTCTGTAAGCGAGCTCCATGACCTTTTTGATTCAAGAGACCTCTTTGCATATCCGTAGCCGGGGAGATCGACGAGAAACATCTTTTTATCCACGTCGTAGTAGTTGATGGTTATCGTCTTTCCCGGGGCGGAAGAGACTCTTGCGAGCGTTTTTCTGCCGAGAAGGGTGTTGATAAGCGAGCTTTTTCCAACGTTTGATCTGCCGGAGAGAGCGATCTGCGGCTTGGGATCACGCGGGAATTGCTTTGCATTTCCAACGGTTAATTGCAAAGAAGAATTATTTGCATTTAATTTCATTTTAATACTCCGTATTATTTAACGAGTGCGTGCGAAAGAACGTCCATTGCGGTTTTGCAAGGGATAAAGGTGAGGTGTTCACGCGCCTCGACGTCTATTTCGTCAAGATCCCTCACGTTGTCCTCGGGGATTATGACGGTGGTGACTCCGGCTCTGTAAGCCGCAAGCGTCTTTTCCTTAAGTCCGCCTATTGCAAGAACGTTTCCGCGAAGGGTAACCTCTCCCGTCATTGCGATATCTCTTCTTACGGGAATGTTACCGAGTGCGCTGACTATAGCTGTGACCATCGTAACGCCTGCTGACGGTCCATCCTTTGGAATAGCACCCTCGGGAAAATGGATATGTATATCCGTGTTTTTATAGAAATCGGGATCGATTCCGTAGTTCTTTGAAATAGTGCGCACGTATGAATGTGCGATTTTAGCCGATTCCTTCATAACGTCGCCGAGTGAACCGGTAAACTCGATCTTGCCCGTTCCGTTCATTGCCGCAACCTCGACCTTAAGAAGGTCACCGCCGGACTGAGTGTATGCAAGTCCGTTAACTACGCCGACAGGATCGGTAGATTCAAGCTTCTCGGGGATCACCTTGATCTTTCCAAGGAAATCGGAAAGATTCTTTTCGGTAACTGTGACCGATTTTACATCGGTTTCAGCAATGCGCTTTGCGCTTTTTCTGATAAGTGACGCAATTTCGCGCTCGAGGTTTCGAACGCCCGCCTCCTTAGTATATTTCTTGATAAGAGCAAGAATTGCGCCGTCGGTTATTCTGAACATCTTTTTTGAGATGCCGTTGCGCTTAAGCTGTTTAGGTACGAGGTGATTTTTAGCTATAGCGAGCTTTTCGGAATCGGTATAGGTAGAAAGCTCGATGATCTCCATTCTGTCAAGAAGGGGAGCGGGGATTCCCTCGTAGGTGTTTGCGGTAGCGATAAAGAGTGTGTCCGAAAGGTCGATCGGTATCTCCATAAAGTTGTCGCGGAAGCTCTTGTTCTGCTCGGGGTCAAGAACCTCAAGAAGCGCAGAGGTGGGATCTCCGCGGAAATCTTTTGCCATCTTATCAATCTCGTCAAGGACAATGACGGGATTTTCTGCCTTTGCGTTGGTTATCGCGCTGATGATTCTTCCGGGCATAGCGCCTACGTAGGTCTTTCTGTGACCGCGTATTTCAGCCTCGTCGTGCATACCGCCGAGAGAGACGCGAGCGTACTTTCTCTTAAGGGCGCGTGCAACCGAAGCCGCAACGGAGGTCTTGCCGACGCCGGGAGGTCCAACGAGGCATATTATTTGGTTTTTAACGTCGGGTGAGAATTGCTTTACCGCAACGAATTCAAGGATTCTTTCCTTAACCTTAACGAGACCGTCGTGGTCGGCGTCAAGGATCTGTCTAGCCTCTTCGACGGAGACTGGATCGGAGGTCTTAATTCCGAAGGGGAACTCAAGGCAGGTATCAAGATAAGTGCGAAGAACTGTGCTTTCAGCCGCGCCAAATGGCGTTTTTGCAAGCTTAGAAAGCTCTTTATAGAGTTTTTCCTTAATTTCTGCGGGTATAGACGCCGCCTCAATTCTGTTTTCGTACTCCTTGATCTCGTCGTCCTCGTCGTCGCCAAGCTCCGACTGAATAGCCTTGATCTGTTCGCGGAGGAAATAATCCTTTTGATTTCTATCGATCTTCTCTCTGACCTGCATCTGGATCGAATGCTCGCATTCAAGGAGCATAGCCTCCTCCTCAAGGGCGACGAGAAGCTTTTCAAGCCTGAGCTTCGGATTCATGGTTTCGAGAATTATCTGCTTGTTTTTATAGTCGATTACCGCGGACGAAGCAATGAAATCGGCAAGATATCCGGGATCGGAAATAGCTTCTGCGGCAAGGCGCATATCGTCGGTGAAGGTGGGATGGATATCCTTGAGGGGGGAGAGGTGGTTTTTAACCTCGCGCATAAGAGCGTCAAGCTCGGGGGATATGATCGTTACCTTGGATTCTTTTCTAACTATCGCGTCAGCGACGAGAAATCCTGCAGATGCGTCGATCGAATTGATCTTAACGCGGGAGATACCCTCGAATACGACCGAGAGCGTGCCCTGCGGATTTTTTACGACGTGCTTTATTTCGGCAAGAACTCCGGTCTTATATATATCCTTTTCGGTAGGATCTTCAACTCCGAGGTCCTTCTGAGCGGCGAGGATGATCTTCGCGTCGTTCATCGTTGCCGCGGCGGTAAACGCCTTAAGAGATATCGGGCGCGCGATCTCAATGCTCGCCTGAACGGCAGGGAATCCGACTATACCGCGAAGGGGGATAAGGGGTAAATTAAGCTCTGTATAATTAACTTTAGATTCTGACATTTTTAACCTCATTAAAAGATATAGCAATAAATATTCATTATATTATAACATATATATCCGTAAAAATCCACTATTTTCACAAAAAATTAAAAATATTTTATAAAAGAAAAAAGATGAGTCAGAACGTGGCTCATCCTTTCAAAATATAACGTGCCCTCCCACGGTGGATTGCATCATAAGATTGATGCTTTGTTGGGATATGCGCGTAATTGAGTATATAAATTATAACTCAAAAAAATCGGTTTGTAAATCCGCAATATTTAACAATTTTGTTCTGATAAAATCGGTAAAATGACGATTTTTCAGGTGATGAATAAAAAAATCAAAAAAAGTTCGCTAAGGGTATTGACAAATGGCGATTTGGATGGTATAATATGTGAGGTCAGAAGCTTTGGGCTTCATTAAACAAGCAGAATTTCCGTTCTCACCATGCCACAAGGAGTGCGTATGGTAAATACTTATATCCCATTCTAATGGGAGTTTTAGGTGCGTACGGAAATTTTCTGTATGCATTTTTTGTTTTGGAGGTATAAAACAATTAGCACTAATAACAGCAAGGATTTGCCTATTAACGACGAAATTAAAGCTCCCGAGGTAAGAGTCATCGGCGCAAACAACGAACAGCTCGGCGTCATGAAGCTCGAAGATGCGAAGACTTACGCATACAACAACGGAGTTGATCTTGTTCTCATTGTTCCCAACGCAGCGCCCCCCGTATGTCGCGCAATCGATTACGGTAAGTTCTGTTTCGAACGTGATAAGAGAGAAAAGGAAGCCAAGAAAAAGCAGGTTATTGTTAAGGTAAAAGAAGTGCAGTTGTCCTGCAGAATTGAAAAGCACGATTTCGAGACCAGAGTTAATCATGCCAAGAAGTTCCTTGGCGAGGGTAACAAGGTTAAGGCTGTGGTTCGCTTCAAGGGAAGAGAAATGTCACACATGGAGCTTGGCCGTGAGGTTATCGAAAAGTTTGAAGAGGCTTGTGCGGGATTCGGCGTTGCTGAAAAGAAGCCGATACTTGAAGGACGCTTTATGTCCATCATCCTCTCGCCTGTTAAGCCTGACAAAAAATAAGTTTAAATTAGGGTAAAACCCAAGAAAAAGGAGAATAAATTATGGGAAAGATTAAGACACATAAAGCATCTGCCAAGAGATTTTCTCTCACTGGAAGCGGCAAGGTGAAGATGTCTCACAACAACCACCGTCACAACCTCGGTCTCAAGACCGCAAAGCGTAAGAGAGGTCTTCGCAAGGGCGCTATTCTTAGCGAAGCATTTGCACCTACTTACAGAACCCTTATTCAGAAGTAATAAGGAAAAAAGAGTAAATATTAAGGAGAAGATAAAATGGCAAGAATTAAGGGCGCTTTAATGACGCGCAAGAGAAGAAAGAGCATCCTCAAGGCAGCTAAGGGCTACTGGGGCTCAAAGTCCAAGCACTTCAAGATGGCTAAGCAGGCTGTTCTCAAGAGCGGCAACTATGCATTCACCGGTCGTAAGCTTAAGAAGAGAGACTTCCGCAAGCTCTGGATTGCAAGAATTTCTGCACAGGCTAAGGTTAACAATATGAACTATTCCACCCTTATGCACGGTCTTAAGGTTGCAGGTATTGATCTCAACCGTAAGATGCTCGCTGAGATCGCAGTAGCTGACAAGGAAGCATTCGCTGTTATCTGCGAAAAGGCTAAGGCTGCGCTTTAATCAAAACAAACCCGGTTTTCCGTAGTCGGCGAACCGGGATTTTTTTAATGAATAGAAGGTTGTTATGATAATAAATGGCAATATAATAACGAGCAGAAATAACGAAACCGTTAAGTGGGCATCATCTCTTCAGACCAAAAAAGGAAGGGATGCTTCCCGTGCTTTTATAGCCGAAGGAGAGAAGCTTTCCTTTGAGGCGATAGAGGCGGGGCTCAGCGTTTCGCACATCTTTTTGCTTGAGTCAAA
>JAZLEH010000048.1:0-5961 GCA_045615165.1 Eubacteriales bacterium
CGGTATGCACTGGACTAATCTCCTTCGTTTTAATCCCGAGAAGAATAAGGAGGTCGTTCCTCTTTGGGCTGATTACTTTAGAAGACAGTCTGAGGTCTTTGGTTCAATGAACGCCCGCGACCTTGAGTCCTCAACTAATCAGCAGTTCTATAATTCGTTTGCAACGCTTTCGTGTGGCAAGGGCGTAGTTTCAATAGATCTTTCAAGGGCTATTTCGAAAAAGCCTCATGGATTTAAAAACGAATTTTATATAAGCTTCAAAAACGGCGTCGCGCCGAAGAGCTGCGTCGGCGGCTCGATCTCCCTTTACGAGGAGCATAAGGAGTTTAATACCTATAAAATTCTTCACACGGGTGACCGCGTTGATATAAGAATCTGACCGTTTTCCCGATAACGATTAATGTGCTTTTTTGGCGGCGACTCATTCCGAGTCGCCGCCGCATTCTTTTCATTTGTTAAAATACAACAAAAACCCTTACAATATTCGTGCAAATTTATCCTTAACCTAGCGCGATTCTCTATTGACATTTATATAATAAATATGCTAAAATATATAGCGGTAAAGGTTTTTGTAACTGACGGTAAAGCAGAAATAACTGCAATGGGAGCAAAAATCAAGAATATAAGCCGACCGTCTGGGCATTTTACCTTTATTTCGAAGTAAGGGTAAAACTGCCCTTTTTGATTTTTGTATACTAAAATGAATGGAGATAAACATGAAAAAAGTTGCTATTTTGATGGGAAGCGACAGCGACCTTCCCATAGTTGAAAAGGGAATTAACGTCCTTAAGGATTACGGTATTCCGTTTGAGGTTCACGTATATTCCGCGCACAGAACCCCCGTTGAGACCGCTGATTTCGTCAGCTCCGCTTACGATAACGGATTCGGCGTTATCATCGCGGCGGCAGGTATGGCGGCGCACCTTGCAGGTGCTGTTGCGGCAAATACCGTTCTTCCCGTAATCGGAATCCCCGTTTCCTGCAAGAACACCGGAGGTATGGACGCTCTTCTCGCAACCGTACAGATGCCCTCGGGCATTCCCGTTGCTACCGTCGCAATTGACGGCGCGGCAAACGCGGCTCACCTCGCGGCAGAGATCCTCGCACTCAGCGAGCCGGCGCTTCGCGAAAAGCTTATCGCAGCGCGCGTAGCAGGTCGCGAGAAGGTTCTTGAAAAGGATAAGGCGATCGCCGAGAAGTTCAACGCATAAAGCAATTTTTTTGGAGGATATATGGGAGTATTTGGTATTATCGGTGACGAATCCGCAAACGTTGCGTCAAGCGTCTATTACGGACTCTTCGCTCTTCAGCACAGAGGACAGGAGAGCTGCGGTATAGTCGTTAACGACGACGGAGTTTTCACTTCAAGACGCGACAGAGGTCTTGTGGATGACGTTTTCACTCACGAAAAGCTTGCTTCACTTGGTAAGGGTAATATGGCCATCGGTCACGTCCGTTACGGAACGCTCGGCACTACGGGCCGTGAAAATGCAGAGCCGCTCGTTATAAATCACGTTAAGGGCAAGCTTGCCATCGCAACCGAGGGAAGACTCGTTAACGCTCTTGAATTAAAGCGTGAGCTTGAGCTCCAGGGTATGATTTTCCATACCTCGAGCGATGCTGAGATCGCATCCTACGTTATAACGAAGGAGCGCATCACCTCTTCTTCAATAGAGGAGGCAGTAAACAAAGCTATGGATAAATTCGAAGGCGGTCTCAACCTCCTTCTTATGTCGCCCCGTAAGATCATAGTTGCCCGCGATAAGCACGGCTTGCATCCTATGTGTTACGGAAAGCGTGAGAATAGTCAGTACGTTATCGCATCCGAGACCTGCGCGCTTGACACCGTCGGAGCAACCTTTATCCGTGAGCTTGCTCCGGGTGAGATACTCGTTTTCTCAAACGAGGGTATAAAGTCAATTAAGGATCATTGCGATAAAGTGCCGGAATCTCTCTGCGTATTCGAGTACGTATATACTTCTCGTCCCGATTCCGTTATCGCTTGCCACTCTGTTCACGAGGCAAGAAAGCGCGCCGGCGCATTGCTTGCCGAGGCTCATCCCGTTGAGGCTGACGTAGTAGTCGGAGTTCCCGATTCCGGTCTTGACGCAGCTATCGGCTATGCAGAGCGCTCGGGAATCCCCTACGGAATAGGTCTTATAAAGAATAAATATATCGGAAGAACCTTTATCGCTCCCGGACAGGACGTTCGTGAGGATAAGGTTAAAATAAAGCTCAACCCCGTGAGCGCAACCGTCAAGGGTAAGAGAGTGGTTCTCGTTGACGACTCGATCGTTCGCGGAACTACCTGTGCAAAGCTTATTAAGCTTCTCAAAAACGCGGGCGCTGTTGAGGTTCATCTCCGCTCCTCAGCTCCCCCCTTCCTTAACCCCTGCTACTACGGCACGGACGTTGATTCGAAGGAATCCCTCATCGCGTGCAACCACTCGATCGAAGAGATCGCGAAGATCACCGGTGCCGATTCGCTCGGTTACCTTCGCCTCGAGGACGTAACAAAGCTTGCAACCAATTCTACCTGCAAGGGTTATTGCACCGCTTGCTTTGACGGCAAATATCCCACTCGCATTCCCGTAGTGTGCGAGGACAATAAGTACGAGCGCAAGCTCTCCGACAGAAAAAATAAAATTTGAAAGGTATATAAACAATGAAAAATTCCAGATCTGAAAGCTACGCTAAGGCGGGCGTTGACATTACTGCCGGATATAAGGCAGTGGAACTTATGAAAGCGCATATCGCGCGCACTCGTAATGAGGGATGCCTTGATGACGTTGGAGGCTTCGGCGGATGCTTCGGACTTCCCACCGGTATGGAAGAGCCCGTTCTCGTTTCGGGAACTGACGGATGCGGAACTAAGGTTAAGCTCGCAATCCTTATGGACAAGCACGACACTATCGGTATCGATGCCGTTGCAATGTGCGTAAACGATATCATCTGCGTTGGCGCAAAGCCCCTCTTTTTCCTTGACTACATCGCATGCGGAAAGAACTATCCCGAGAAGATAGCTTCTATCGTTTCCGGTGTTGCCGAGGGATGCGTTCAGTCGGGTGCGGCTCTTATCGGCGGTGAAACCGCAGAACACCCCGGTCTTATGCCTCTTGAGGATTATGACCTTGCGGGATTTGCAGTAGGAATTGTAGATAAAAAGAAGATCATCGATAACAAGAAGATGAAGGCAGGCGACGTTATAATCGCCCTCCCCTCAACCGGTATCCATTCTAACGGCTTCTCCCTTTGCCGTAAGGTATTTGATATCGATAATAACAACCCCGAGCTTTACGTAGCTCGCGAGGAGCTCGGCGGAAAGACTATCGGCGAAGCTCTTCTCACTCCCACCAGAATCTACGTTAAGTCGGTTCTCGCTCTCCTTGAAAAGGTTACCGTAAAGGGAATCTCTCACATCACCGGCGGCGGCTTCTATGAGAATATACCGCGTAGCTTCCCCGACGGACTCGGCGCGAAGATCAACAAGGCAGACGTTAAGGTTCTTCCTATCTTCGATCTTATCGCTAAGTACGGCGATATTCCCGAAAGAGATATGTATAACACCTACAACATGGGCGTTGGTATGATAGTAGTCGTATCCAAGGAGGATGCCGACACCGCTATCGAGATCCTTAAGGCTAACGGCGATGACGCTTACCTTCTCGGTGAGGTTATCGAAAGCGACGAGGGAGTCGTTTTATGTTAAATAAAGTAAAGATCGCCGTAATGGTTTCGGGCGGCGGAACGAATCTTCAGGCTCTTATCGACGCTGAAAAGTCGGGAATTATAAAGAGCGGAAAGATCTCGCTCGTTCTCTCAAACAATAAGGACGCCTTTGCTCTTGAACGAGCAAAACGCGCCGATATCCCCACCGCAGTCGTTCTTAAAAAGGAATGCCGCGATGCCGTGGAGTTTGAGGACAAGCTTATCTCCGAGCTTGACGGTGCGGGAATCGAAATAATCGTTCTCGCAGGATTTATGAGCATACTCTCTGAGCGCTTCACGAAGCATTATGAAAACAGAATTATTAACGTTCACCCATCTCTCATTCCGTCATTCTGCGGCAAGGGCTTCTACGGACTTAAGGTTCACGAGGCGGCTCTTGCATACGGCGTTAAGGTCAGCGGTGCTACGGTTCATTTCGTAAACGAGATACCCGACGGCGGTAAGATCATAATGCAAAAGGCAGTTGCGATTGAGGACGGCGATACCCCCGAAATTCTTCAGAAAAGAATTATGGAAGAGGCTGAGTGGAAGATCCTCCCCCTCTCCTGCGAAAAGGTATCGGCTGAAATATTAAAAAACAGAAATTAAGAAAGCGGGTAAATAAAATGAGCATCTATGATATAAACGATCTCGGTGGGCTTCTCTCGTCGAATACCTATCCCGGCCGTGGAATCGTGATCGGAAAGAGCGCCGACGGAAAGAAGGCTGTTTACGCATATTTCATTATGGGAAGAAGCGAAAACTCCCGTAACAGAGTTTTCACCGAAAAGGACGGCGCGGTTTATACCGAGCCCCACGATTTCTCCAAGGTTTCCGATCCCTCGCTTATAATCTACGCGGCAATTCGCAAGATTGGAAATAAGCTTATCGTTACCAACGGTGACCAGACCGACACCATCTACGATTTTCTCGCAAATGGCGAGGATATGAGAGCGGCTCTTCGCACTCGTGAATTTGAGCCCGACGCCCCTAACTTTACCCCTCGTATCAGCGGCGTTATTGATTTTGCAAATGGAGACTTCTCCTACGATATGAGCATACTCAAGAGCGCAGATGCCGAGGGTAGCGCATGCAACAGATTCTTCTACGAATATTCTTCTATCGCAGGTCTCGGACATTTCATCCATACCTACGTTACCGACGGAAATCCCATCCCCACCTTCCAGGGTGAGCCCGAAAGAGTTGCTATTCCCTCGGATATCGATGAATTCACCAAGACCATCTGGGAAAACCTTAACGAGAATAACAAAATATCTCTCTACGTAAGCTACACCGATCTTGCAAGCGGCAAGGTTGAGACCAGACTCATCAACAAAAATAAATAAGCCCGTCAGGGAAGAAAAGGATAAAGGATAAAATAATGAAAGAATTTGAACTTAAATATGGTTGTAACCCCAACCAGAAGCCTGCGAAGATCTTTATGTCGGATGACAGAGAGCTTCCGATTGAAATACTCTCCGGCAGACCCGGTTACATTAACTTCCTTGACGCGTTCAACTCCTGGCAGCTTGTAAAGGAGCTTAAGGAGGCAACCGGTTTGCCCTGTGCAACCAGCTTCAAGCACGTAAGCCCCACCTCCGCCGCTGTCGGAATTAAGCTTTCCGAGAAGCTTAAGAAGGCTTGCTTCGTTGACGATATTGCAGGTCTTGACGAGTCTGCACTTGCTTGCGCTTACGCAAGAGCGAGAGGTACTGACCGTATGTCCTCGTTCGGCGACTGGATCGCACTCTCCGACGTTTGTGACGTAACCACCGCAAATCTCATCAAGCGTGAGATCTCCGACGGAGTTATCGCTCCCGGATATACCGACGAGGCTCTTGAGATCCTTAAGTCTAAGAGAAACGGTAACTACAACATCGTTAAGATCGATCCTAACTACGTTCCCGCTCCCGTAGAGCATAAGGACGTTTTCGGAATCACCTTTGAACAGGGAAGAAATAACTTTGAGATCAACGAAGCTCTCCTTGAGAACATCGTTACCGATAACAAGGATCTCACCGAGGATGCAAAGCGCGATCTTATAATTGCTCTTATCACGCTTAAGTACACTCAGTCAAACTCGGTATGCTATGCATATCAGGGACAGGCTATCGGCGTTGGAGCAGGTCAGCAGTCAAGAATCCATTGCACCCGTCTTGCAGGAAGCAAGGCAGATACCTGGCATCTCCGTCAGTACGACAAGGTGCTTAATCTCCCCTTCAAGAAGGAGCTTGGAAGAGCAGACAGAGATAA
>JAZLEH010000049.1:0-2444 GCA_045615165.1 Eubacteriales bacterium
AAGAGCAATGGAGGCGCACAAGGATTCAAAGCTCTGGGAGATCGGCTCTCTTGACGCGGTAAACGGTAAGACCGCGTTTGACTACTACGAGGTTGACGAATACGCAAAGGCAGTCGTTGATTCATATATCGAGCATCTCGCCTCTGGAATCACGAACTACGCAAACATATTCAGACCCGAGGCTATCGTGCTTGGCGGCGGCGTTTGCGCACAGGGCGACAACCTCATCAACCCCCTCAAAAATATCCTTAACGAGGATATATTTGCAAAGGGACTTGGTCCGCAGGTTGAGCTTCTCATAGCGAAGCTCGGCAACGATGCGGGTTCGCTCGGTGCGGCGGCACTAGTTATCGATTGATTTTATTTTAATAACACAAAAGAGTCGTGAGCGATTTGCTCACGACTCTCATTTTTTATTTTCTTGTGATAGTAACGACACCGCTATCGGGAACGATGTTAACGTATACGAAGCTTTCGCCAAGCTCGTCAACCATGACCTCAACGGTTTTGTCGCCGACTACGCATTCGGTCCATCCGGTGGGAACGGTTACCTTAACGGTAAGCGCCTCGTCGTAGACCTCATTATTTTCGGCATCGGTAAGAGTTACGCTTATCACGCCGTCATTACATTCAACGCTTACCTCTGCGGTAGACCATTCGGTATAATACTTCGTAGCCTCCGTATAGGTTGCAACCCAGACGTTTTCATTATCCGTATAGCTGAACAGCTCATCCGCCTGACTTTCGAAGATATGAATATTCGTGTCATCAGTACCGTCGGCAATTATCTTGTGAAGACAGAATACAGCCCAGCCGCCAACGTCCGTTGCATAATCAATATACTTTTTCCAATTCTCAACGTTCTGAGTATGGCGGGCGGTAAGCGCGTTGATATCAAGACGCTCTGCCACGTCGGCAAGCATTTCGGGAGTCACTACCTTATCGGGAGAAACCGCTGTATCTCCAAATCCGTTGCCACGGACACCGATAAGCACGCCCTCCTCATACGCCTTGCTGATAAGCTGAAGGTAATACTTATGGTAGCTCTCGTAGGTAACGCCGTCGATAGTTACGTCGTTTTTCTCAACTCCGATACCCGGCTCAACGAGCGTTTTCACGTCCATGCCGTAAAGATCGTTAAGGATCTGTATAGAAGCGTAGATCTCAGCGCTTGCGCTTCCTACAGGGAGAACTGCCGTCTTAACCTCGCCGTCGCTGACGTAAGAGAACGTGCCGCCCTCATCATTAGTACCCCAATATGAATGGGTCATCGTGTGAGAAATGAACTCGAACCTTCCGTCGCCTGCTTTCAGCACGTTATCCCAGAACTCAACCGTCGATTCTTTTTCTGTGTATGTGTATTTTTCACCGTTCATAACGTACTCATATTTGCCGGTTTCTTCATTATACACAGTGTTGAGAGTTGCAAGAGATTTCGGGATAAGAGCAAAGGAGAGTGTGAGGTTATCGTAATCGGGAAGCATTGCAAGAACCATCTCTGCAGTATCCATCTTACCGTCGTCTATAACGTAGGAAACAGTTCCCTTCTTACCGTCCTTCACGACGACGGTTGCCGTAGATTCGAAATCCTTATACTGCACTCTTGCGTATTCGTTTGCCTCGCGGCAATAGTTATAAAGTGAGAGAAGAAGATCGTTAAGCATACCCGTTGTATCCTTTTCTATCGCTCCGGAATTTGCATACGCTCTAAGATCGTAAGTGCCGACAAGGTCACCGCTCTTAAAGGTTATGATTCCGTTATACATATCGAAGGCTCTCATCTTGACCTCGATATACGATTTTCCGCCGCAGAGACCGTTTTCAATAACGAAGACCTCGTTAACGGTAGCGGAGCTTACGAGAAGCTCGCAATTTACGCCAGCCTTGATATTGAATCTGAATCTAAGCTCGGAATTAAGGTCGATCTGTGCAGATGCGATTATTGATTCGATTCCGCCCTTATTGGTATTGCTTTCAGGGATCTTGTCAACCCATTCTGCATTCGAGATCGCCTTGTAGCCATCGCTTTCAAGGAATGCGGTTACGGATGCGGGGACATCGATGCCTGCGTAATTATAAGCAGATGCAACGTATTCAATAGCTCTGCAAAGCATTTCCTTTGATTCGGTGGAATAATTTGATGCGAGAAGTCCGTTTGCATAATCGATAACCGAGTAATTTATGCTTAAGGAATTTGTTATACCGTACTCGGTGAAGCTAAGGTAGATGGTCTTTGATTCAGCGGCGTTATACGCGGCGATATTCTTTATCTGATAGAAGTACATTCCCTCGGAATAGAAGGGCTCTATCGTCTGACCGTCAACTACGATGCTGTTTATCTTTGCATTATCCTCGGGGCTTAAGCAAAGGTTAAGAGTGAAATCGGTATAAAGGGTGAGAGAGAATCTCGGCTTAACGGGGAGCGGGATCTTATCCACTACCTC
>JAZLEH010000050.1:0-6798 GCA_045615165.1 Eubacteriales bacterium
GCCAGAGCTTTATGACTGAGCTTCAGAAGTACATAGGCGCAGATACCGACGTTCCCGCAGGTGATATCGGTGTTGGCGCGCGTGAGATCGGCTACCTCTACGGTCAGTATAAGAGACTTCGCGACGAGTTCACCGGCGTTCTTACCGGAAAGGGTCTTCCTTACGGTGGCTCTCTCATCCGTCCCGAGGCAACCGGTTACGGTGCAGTTTACTATGCAGTTGAAATGCTCAAGGACTTCGGCGAGGACGTAAAGGGCAAGACCTTCGCAATCTCCGGCTTCGGTAACGTTGCATGGGGTACTGCGCAGAAGGTTACCGAGCTTGGCGGTAAGGTCGTTACCATCTCCGGTCCTGACGGATACGTTTACGATAAGGACGGTATCAACACTAAGGAAAAGATCGACTTCATGGTTGAAATGCGTAATTCCTGCCGTAACAGAGTTGAGGATTATGCTGATAAGTTCGGCGTTCCCTTCTTCAAGGGTGAGAAGCCTTGGGGCGTTAAGGTTGACGTTATTATGCCTTGCGCAACTCAGAACGAGGTTGGAATGGAAGAGGCTAAGAAGATCGTTGCTAACGGCGTTAAGTACTACGTTGAGGTTTCCAATATGCCCACCACCAACGAGGCGGTTGCATACCTTATGCAGAACGGCGTAGTAGTTGCTCCCTCTAAGGCAGTTAACGCAGGCGGCGTTTCCGTTTCCGGTCTTGAAATGTCTCAGAACTCTATGCGTTACTCCTGGAGCGCTGAAGAGGTTGACCAGAAGCTTAAGGACATCATGAAGAATATTTACAGAAGCTCCGTTGAAGCAGCTAAGGCATTCGGTATGGAGGGTAACCTCGTTGCAGGCGCTAATATCGCCGGCTTCATCAAGGTTGCTGACGCAATGCTCGCTCAGGGCGTAGTATAATATTAGGAGTTTTTTATGAAATACGCTAACCTTCATCTTCATTCAAATCATTCGGATGCAATGCTCACCCCCGAGCAGCTCGTCCTTATCGGTAAATCGCTTGATTATCACGCGCTCGCTCTCACCGACCACGAGACGGATAGCGGTGTTAAGGATATGATGCATCACGCAAAGGCTGAGGGTGGAGTAGAGGTTCTTGCAGGAGTTGAGTTCTACGGAACGTTTGAGGGATATAATCTTCACCTGACCGCGCTTGATTACGATATGGATAATCCGGCATTCCGCGCCTTCGTAAAGGAGAGAGTTGATCGTCGATGCGAAAAGACGAGAAAGCTTGTCGAGTATGGAACGAGCATTGGCGTTATCGAGGGTATAACATATGATGACGTTGTGGCTCTTAACCCGGACGGCGCGTGGCTCTGTATCGACTCGGTTATGAACGCTTATAGGTTAAAAAAGATGCTTCCCCCCGCAAATCTCCGCGCGGAGGTGTTCCGCAGCGAATATGCGAAGAGCCTTGAACCGCAGCAGCCTACGGCAGAAGAGGTAATTAAGGTGATCAGAGGCGCATCGGGCGTTGCAACTCTTGCGCATCCCATTCATCAGACGCATCTTATCCCTAAGCTCGTCGACATTGGTCTTAACGGTGTTGAGATCTCTCACCCCGACCATATCGAGAACACCTCGTATCTCGCAGTCGAAATGGCAAAGGCGTATAATCTCTATCGCTCCGGCGGTACCGATCATACCGGCGTAATGAGCGGATGCGGCGGAAAGCACGCAGTTCCGGCATTGCAGGGTATCACTGAAGAAGAATTCTATATTCTTAAGGAAAGACGCCTCGGATAATTTAACGAATTCCAAAGAGCAGATCCTCGGATCTGCTCTTTTTCTGTTGACTTATTTTTGTATTTGTAGTATAATCGATATATATAATATTTAAAATCAAAGGAGTCTTTAAAATGGCTTTATCAAATGAAGATATCGCAAGAGTAAAAGGTCTCGGATGTCTTAGAGACAAAACGACCGAGGATTGCTTTAATATCCGCGTTATTACAAGAAACGGAAAGATAACCGTAGCCGAGAGCCGCGCTATTGCTGAGGCAGCTGAAAGGTTCGGAAGCGGAGAGATCGCAATGACGACCCGTCTTACCGTTGAAATACAGAAGGTTCCCTTCGCAAATATCGATCCGCTTATCGAGTTCCTCGGTAAGGCGGGACTTGAAACGGGCGGCACCGGTCCTAAGGTTCGTCCGATAGTTTCCTGCAAGGGAACTACCTGCGTGTTCGGGCTTATCGATACCTTCGGTATATCCCGCGAAATTCACGAGCGCTTTTATAAGGGATATCACGGCGTAAAGCTTCCGCACAAATTCAAAATAGCCGTCGGCGGTTGCCCGAATAACTGCGTTAAGCCCGATCTCAACGACATCGGTATAATAGGTCAGCTTGCGTTTGAGCCCTGCCTTGATAAGTGCCGCGGATGTAAGGGATGCGCCGTGGAGAAGGCTTGCCCCATGGGCGCGGCTTCGGTCGTAGACGGTAAAATTTCTATCAATAAGGAAATATGCAATTCCTGCGGCAGATGCAAATCAAAATGCCCCTTCGGCGTATTTGAGGGCGGCGTGCCTGCATATAAGGTATATATCGGCGGCAGATGGGGCAAAAAGTGTGCGCGCGGAATAGCCCTTAGAAAGGTATTCACGAGCGTTGACGAGCTTTTCCTCGTCGTTGAAAAATCCATTCTCTTCTTCAAGAGCTACGGAATCGCAGGCGAGCGCTTCAGAGACACGATCGATCGCATCGGATTTGATGAGGCAGAGCGCATTATCCTTTCCGATGAGCTTATTATAAATAAAGACAAGATACTCTCCGGTGAGGGATGATGATAAAAACGAAAAGGATAATATCACTTCTTCTGCTTCTTTCCTTGGCTTTTGCGCTTTTCTCCTGTAGCGGCGAAGGTGCTGACGGCGAGTATATAACCTTTACCGACAGCGTCGGAAATAAAGTTGCGCTTGATGAAAGGCCGACACGGGTAGCCGTTCTTTTCTCCTCCTTTGCGGATATGTGGACTCTCGCCGGGGGAGAGATTGCAATAAGCGTCGGCGAGTCGGTTGAGCGCGGATTCGTTCCGGAGGGGACACCGCTTGTTGATTCGGGGGCAGGGAAGAGTATATCCACCGAGCTTCTGCTCTCGTATGAGCCTGATTTCGTTATATGCTCCGCAGATATTGACGCCCAGCGCGATCTTTTGCGCGTGCTTTCATCCACGGATATCCCGATAGCCTCCTTTAAGGTTGAATCATTTTCCGATTATTTGTCAGTCTTAAAGATTATGACGGATATAACGGGAGACGAGTCGGCTTATGAGAAATACGGAATCGCCGTTAAGGAAAAGATCGATATACTTCTCTCGTCCGTTCCGGATAGTCCGCAAGACGTCCTTTTTATAAGAGCAGGCACGAGCGCAAAAACCACGAAGGCAAAGGGAACGAATCAGCATTTCGTTGCTAAGATGCTCTCGGAGCTTGGAGCGCATAATATTGCAGACGATGCCCCGATACTTCTTGACGGATTGAATATTGAGAGTATTATTTCGGCTGATCCCGACGTTATATTCATTTCGACGATGGGTGATGAAGCGTTGGCGCGCGAGTATATGAGCTCGGTTCTTTCCGGTGACGCCTGGCAGACTCTCAGCGCGGTGAAGAACGGTAGATACTACTATCTTTCGAAGGAGTATTCTCAGTTTAAGCCGAATGACGAGTGGTATGAAGCCTATTACACCTTATGGGAGATTTTATATGCTTGAAAAAAAACGCTCGCATGAGCGTATCGTTATACCCGTTCTCGTCGTTTTTCTATTGATAATTTCGCTTCTCTCGTTACGATTCGGAAGCGCGAAAATGAGCGCCAAGGAATTCTTTTCCGCTTTGTTTAATAAAAGCTCCGATTCAGCCTCCGTCATAATATATTCGGTCAGGCTTCCCCGACTTCTTGCGGGGCTTGTTGCAGGATGCGGACTTGCCCTTTCGGGCGTGCTTTTGCAGACTGTAACCGATAATTCTCTGGCCTCGCCTAACGTTGTCGGCGTTAACGCGGGCGCGGGATTCGGAGTTGTCATTGCTCTTGCCGTCTTGCCTGCATCGATCGGCGCGTTATCCTATCTCCTTTTGCCGCTCATTGCATTTGTATCGGCTCTTATAACTACCTTTATAGTTCTTATTATCTCAAGGGCGGCGGGCGGCTCGCGCTCCTCGATAGTGCTTGCGGGCGTTGCCGTAACCGCGCTTTTGAATGCTTTTATATCCGCCGCGAATCTTGCGGATTCGGACATTCTCTCGTCTTATAACGCCTTTTCCGTCGGCGGATTTAACGGTGTCGCTTATATCGATATGATCCTGCCCGCAGGTATAGTTGCGGCTTGCTTCGTTATTTCGCTGATCCTGTCGGGGAAAACGGAACTTCTCGCTCTCGGACCTACGGTTGCCTCATCGCTCGGCGTAAAGGTTTCCGTCGTGCGCACGGTCTCGATAATCTGCGCCGCGGCGTCAGCCGCCGCAGTCGTAAGCTTTGCGGGGCTTCTCGGATTCGTGGGACTCATCGTTCCTCATATCGCGCGCTTTCTCGTTGGATCGCGCCCCTCGCGTATGCTCCCTGCGTCTATGCTTGTCGGTGCGTCCGTTTGCGTGCTTGCCGATTATATCGGAAGGATCGTTATAGCCCCCTCCGAGCTTCCCGTGGGAATAACTATGGCGTTCGTCGGCGCGCCGTTCTTCGTTTTTCTTCTTTTCAGAAAGCGGGGTGAATCACAGAATGGCTATTGATATTGATATAAAAAGCGTATTCTACGGCAGGCGTGAGATTTTAAGGAATATTTCATTCGCTCTCACGTCTCCCTCCCTCACCGCCGTTATAGGAAGAAACGGTAGCGGAAAGTCAACTCTTATATCGGCTATATCAGGACTCGCTCGGTACGAAGGGCGCGTGACCGTTGAAGGTGATGAGGTTAACTCCACTGACAGAAAAACTCTTGCGACGCGTATCTCGCTCGTTCCGCAGGAGCTTCGCCGACCGCACATCACGGTTGCGGAGCTGGTCTCTTACGGCAGGCGCCCTTATCTTAAGCTCGGCGAGGGACTTCGGGATATCGATCGCGAGATCATAGCAAAGGCAACCTCAGACGCAGATCTTTACGATATCGGAGATAAGCACCTCGATACGATCTCCGGCGGTGAGCTTCGACGCGCGTATTTCGGAATGATGCTTGCTCAGGATACCTCGGTAGTTCTTCTTGACGAGGCGACCGCATTTATGGACGCTGATTTTGAACGGAGATTCATTGAAATGCAGCGCGAGCTTGCAATGAGCAAAACCGTTATAACGGTAATGCACAATTTGAGTCTGGCTCTTTCGAATGCGGATAATATTCTTCTGCTCGATAACGGTGAGCAGATATTCTTCGGCTCTCCCGAACAGCTGCTTTCAACCGATCTCGTTGAAAAGACCTTTTCGGTCAAGCGATATAGCTCCGACGGAAAAATATTCTTTGCATAAAAACAACCCCTTAGTTATTGGCTAAGGGGTTTTCGTTTATTTAAAAACGGCGTTGAGTCTTTTAATTGAATCCTCATCGGGGACGGAAAAATTACACGGGTGCATTCCTAAAGCGGAGTATTTGTGCGCTCCCATTGCGTGATATGGGAGAAGCTCCACCTTTCCGGGATATCCGTATTTGATCAGCCACTCGCGTATCGCACGCATTTCCTCCAAGCTATCGTTAACGGTAGGTATTATGGGGATTCTTACCCAAACGCGCGCGCCCGATCTTATCAATCTCTCAAGATTTTCAAGTATAAGCTCGTTTCCGACTCCGGTATATTTCTTATGCTTTTCGCTATCGATAGTCTTGACGTCGTAAAGAAAAAGGTCTGTATATGGAATGATCCTTTCAAAATATTCGAACGGAATATGCCCTGCGGTATCAACGGCGGTATGTATTCCGGCGTCCTTGCACGCGATTAATATCTCCTCAAGAAAATCGATACGGAGCATGCATTCTCCACCCGAAAAGGTCACTCCACCGCCCGAGCTTTCGTAGAATCTGATATCCTTTTTTGCGACACGGATCACATCATCCGCGGTGTATTCCTCACCGCATATCTCTCTCGCGCCGTTTGGACAAGCCGTCGCATATTTTTCAAGTGTGTTTGGTAATGTCTCTTTGCACTTATTGCATCCGGTGCATTTGTTTTTGTAAAACATGATCTCGGGCTTTGGATTCTGCCCCTCTGGGTTGTGACACCACGCACACGAAAGGTTGCATCCCTTAAAGAATATAGTAGTGCGGATGCCCGGTCCGTCGACGCAGGAATTGCGCTGAATATCGAAAATAATACCTTTACCGTTCATAAAAATTCCGTGAGATAAACTCATCCTGCCATTCCTTTGTCAAACTGGTGAATTTTACCGAAAAGCCGGTGACCCGCACGATCAGCTCCGGATATTTTTCCGGATGCTTTTGGGCATCCAGCAATGTTTCCCTGGAAACACAATTGAGCTGCAGTGCTTGCACCGCCGTACCCGCAACGGCCCGCAGAAAAGCTTCGCAGCCCTCCAGGGTGGTATCTCCGGGCAGGATGATGTTAACAACCGTATTGGCGGCCATGGTGGACGGATCCAGGCAAGCCATGCTGTTGATCACATCGTTGACGCAGGGGATCCGCTTCAGGCGAGAAGGTGTCAGACCCTGGGAAAAGTATTCGCCGGATCTTCTGCCGTCAGGGGTGGCCAGCAGCTGTTCCCCCCACCAGCGGATCTCCGTGTAGGTCAGGTGACCCATGTGTACTTTGCCGCCGTAGGTACCCCGCTGGCTTCGGCAGGT
>JAZLEH010000051.1:0-5652 GCA_045615165.1 Eubacteriales bacterium
GATATCCGAGGTCGGAGTCGGCGATTCGTTTGCTATTGCAAATCTTATTGCGGAGGCATATAAGGATGGAAAGATCAGCAAGGTGATACTCGTTTACACGAAATTTGCCTCAATGATCTCACAGATCCCCGTTTACGAGGATCTTCTCCCCCTCCCCGCTGAAACGTCCGAAAAGAAATACACGCCCGATCCCCTCTTTGAGGAGGATGTTGACGAGATGCTCGAAAGGATCGTTCCCGATTATATCGGCGGAATAATCTATTCCGCGATCTGCGAATCATCGGCATCCGAGCAGGGCGCGAGAAGAAGCGCGATGAATGCGGCGAACAAAAACGCCGAAGAGATGATAGACACCCTTATGCTCAAATATAACAGAGCAAGACAGGCGGTCATCACCCAGGAGATCACCGAGATCGTTTCCGGCTCGGAGGCTCTTTAATCCTATACGCAAAAGCGTACTTAAGAAAGGAAAAAACAGATGGAAAAGAACATCGGACGGGTAGTTCAGATAATCGGCCCCGTACTTGATATAAAATTTGACAACGGTCATCTCCCCGACCTTCTTTCCGCGATCGAGATCGATCACGAGGGAAGAAAGGTTGTTTGCGAGGTTGCGACCCAGCTCGGTGACGACGTTGTCAGATGCATCGCAATGTCATCCACCGACGGTATGGCGCGCGGCGTTGAGGCTGTTGACACCGGCACGGGCATAACGGTGCCCGTAGGAAAGGAAACGCTCGGAAGAATATTCAATCTTCTTGGCGAAGCTATCGACAATCAGCCCGCACCCGAAACCGAGGAGAGATGGTGCATACACAGACAGCCCCCCTCGTATGCAGAGCAAGAGGGATCGACCGAAATACTTGAAACGGGTATAAAGGTCGTTGACCTTATCGCTCCTTACGCGAAGGGCGGTAAAATAGGCTTGTTCGGAGGCGCGGGAGTTGGTAAGACCGTCCTTATTATGGAGCTTATCAACAACATCGCAAAGCAGCACGGCGGTATTTCGGTATTCACCGGAGTTGGCGAGCGTACGCGTGAAGGAAACGACCTTTATAACGAGATGAAGGAGTCGGGAGTTCTCTCGAAGACCGCGCTCGTTTACGGTCAGATGAACGAGCCGCCCGGAGCGAGAATGAGAGTTGCTCTTTCCGGTCTTACCATGGCGGAATACTTCCGCGATAAAGAGGGACAGGACGTTCTCCTCTTCATCGACAACATATTCAGATTTACTCAGGCAGGATCAGAGGTGTCGGCGCTTCTTGGCCGTATGCCCTCTGCGGTTGGTTATCAGCCCACCCTTGCAACCGAGATGGGCGCGCTACAGGAGAGAATCACCTCCACGAAGCGCGGATCTATCACCTCGGTTCAGGCGGTATACGTTCCTGCAGACGACCTTACCGACCCCGCACCCGCGACTACCTTCGCGCACCTTGATGCGACGACGGTTCTTTCAAGAGGTATTGCATCACTCGGTATTTATCCCGCGGTCGATCCCCTTGACTCCACCTCACGCGTGCTTTCGCCCGACGTTGTCGGAATCGAGCATTACGAGGTAGCAAGAGAGGTTCAGAGCATTCTCCAGAGATATAAGGAGCTTCAGGACATCATCGCCATCATGGGTATGGATGAGCTTTCCGAGGATGACAAGCTCGTCGTAAGCCGTGCAAGAAAGATCCAGAGATTCCTCTCCCAGCCCTTCTCGGTTGCGGAGCAGTTCACCGGTATGGAGGGAAGATACGTTCCCGTTAAGGAAACTATACGCGGTTTCCGTGAGATCCTTGACGGTAAGCACGACGATCTTCCCGAGAGCGCGTTCCTCTTCGTCGGTACTATCGACGAGGCTGTTGAAAAGGCAAAAAAGCTTAAGGAAGAAAAGTAATAATGCGTCAGTTTCACTTAGAAATAGCGACTCCGGACGGACTCGTTTTTGACGGAGACGCTGAAGGAATACTCGTCCGAACCGATTCGGGCGACGTTGAGATCCTCGCAGGTCACGAGGATTATTTCGCAACCGTCGGAACAGGCAGAGCGAAGCTCACGGCAGGCGGCGTGTCAAAGGATGCCGCAAGCTCGGGCGGATTCATATCGGTTATGGGCGGCGAGGTAAAGCTCGTTTGCACGACCTTTGAATTTGCCGAGGATATAGACCTTCAGCGCGCAAAAGCCGCAAAGGCGCGTGCAGAGGAGGCTATAAAAGCTGCGACGGACGACAAGACGCTTATGATGCAGAAGGCGAAGCTTGCAAGAGCGATCAGCCGAATAAGCGTCGCTGAAAGATAAAATAAAAGCTCCTGCTTCGATAGCAGGAGCTTTTATTTTTCATGGAATATTTAATTTCCGATCCTATACCTTCTCGGAGATACTCCGAGCCGATCCTTGAAAACCTTGCTGAAATAATAAAGATCGGAAAATCCGCACTGCTCCGCGATCTCGGTGACCGACATGGAGCTTGCATCGAGAAGGGAGCGAGCCTCTTCTACTTTACGTTCGGTTATATACCTTTGCGGTGTCGTGCCGAAAATACCTTTAAAAAGATCGTTAAAGCGTCTTGATGAAAGACCGCTCAGAGCAACTGCCGAGGATAGACAATCTCGATCTCTGAAGCCTTCGTCAATATATCTTTTTGCCGAGACTATACGCTCGTCCTTTGGAGAGTACGTCCTCTCGTGCGCACGAACAAGCTCGGAGCAGAAGCGATACGCGTGTGACATAAGCTTTAGCTCATCGCCAGAGCGCAAGGCAAGCTCTGCTTTATTGAGTAAGGATATCATCTCGCCCTCGTTCGAAATCGGGACGCAGAAGCTATCCGTCTCAATTTCCTCGTTGGTCGTGAAATGAATGGAATAGGCTTCCGACTCTTCGATTAGCTCTACGTCATAGTCGTCCTTTTGATTTAAAAAGAAAACGCAATTTCTCGATAATACAAATTTCTGATATCCGAAATCGTGGATCGCCTCACCGCAAAGATGAATTCCAACGATATGGTCCTTTCTCTTCTTTGCGCTCCATTTTTTTATATGCGGGCGGTATTTAATGACCGTTTTTATATCTTTTATCCTTAAATTATCAAAACGCATAGCATCACCTCTTATACTGATATTCTATCATATCGCGTTTAATTTGTAAATAAAAATTTCGTTATTTTACAAATTTTCGTTATTTTCTATTGTTACGTGAGCATCGTGGTGATAGAATAATATTATAAAATTCCGACGCAAGGAGGATTAGCTTGTGTTTGCTGATTTAAGAAAAGAGCTATACGAATTTTATCTCCACGGTGATGCGGAGCGCGCGAAGGCGCTTGCCGACAAGTGCTTTAAAATTATGGACGAAAAATTCGCCTCGGGAATGAGCGTTACCGAGCAGAAGCTTTTGCAATATGATGTTATATGCGAAAACTTTGTTCCAAAGCTATTTCCCCATTCAAAATTCTTTTATGAGATGGGAGTTGTGACTTCCCTTTCCGACGGCGCAAGGCAAGCGAAGGGATACGGCTTTACTCAGGCGAACGGTTGGGTATTTGATAGAAACGCGCATATTTTCATCGATCAGGATGAGGAGCTTTATAACAAGCGATACACGCAGGCATCGGAAAAGCTCTATAATATATGCGGAAAATATAACGACACGCATCAGCACTTTAATTTTAATTTCACCCCATACCTCAAAGAGGGAGCTAAGGGTATATACTCGCGCGCAGAATCGGCGCTCACGGATGCAAAAAGTGAGGAAGAGGTCGAGTTCCTTAAAGCGATAATGCACGGAATGCTCGCAATAAAAAGAGTCGCCGAAAGATTTGCCGAGGCTGCCGACGATATGCTCAACGCGGTGGATGACGAAAAATGCAGAAGCAACCTTACGCTTATTTCGGAAACGGCAAAACGCGTACCGTGGGAAGCCCCGAAAACACTTTACGAGGCGATTGCGACGCTTGCGTTTTTAAGAAGCGCATTCGGAGCGCTTGAGGGCGTCGGTCCGAACACCTTCGGAAGAATTGATATCGACCTTGTTCCCTTCTATCGCGACGATATTGCGTGTGGCAGGATCACAAGCGACGAGGCGTACGATCTCGTGCGCGAATTTCTTATTCTCTGGGACTCGCATTACGATCACGATATGATAATGTCGGGATACGCAGACCACGAGCTTGAAAACACCTACACGATCGGAGGATGCGACGAGTGTGGCAAGCCCGTCTATAACGAGATAACCAAGATGCTTCTCAAGGCGACGCGCGAGGAAAAAATAATATTCCCGAAGATCAAGTGTCGATTTTCAAGGGAGTCGCCCGAGGAATATCTTACCGAGATAAACAGGTCCATCGTTAACGGAACGAGCACCGTGCTTTTACAGAATGACGATGCAACGATCCCCGCAGTCGTCAACTCGGGAAAAACCTTAACCGAGGCGAGAGACTATCGCATCACGGGATGCTGGGGAATGGTGACAAACTACGAGAAATTTGATCACGGGTGCTACCTTAACCTTATAAAGCCGTTCGAATATGCAATTCACAGGCTTTATGATAAAATGGAGCTTGTTAAGATCAAGTTCGAGACCTTTGATGAGTGCCGCGACTTTGAGGAGCTTTATGGTGCGGTAATAAGAAACTGCGAAAGGCTTCTTGACGAGAAGCTTGAGGTCAAGCGGCTCGGAGGGCAGGTATGGCACAAGGTTGACCGCTTACCTATCTTCTCGGCGACGCTTGGCGGATGCATTGAAAATAGGCGCGACGTGACCGAGGGCGGCGCAAAATATTACGACGATTATCAGCTTATGCTCGGACTTCCGAACATAGTTGATTCGCTTATGGCGATAAAAACGCTAGTGTTTGATAAGAAGAAATATTCGCTCGGCGAATTTCTCACAGCGGTGCGCAACAACTGGGATGGATATGAGAATATGCGTCTTGAAGCCGTTTCCTGCTCGGGCTGGGGTGACGGCGAAGAGGATTCTTGCGCACTTGCGGCAAGATTCAACGAGGATCTTTATAAGATGGCATCGCGCAAGACTTCGCCTCAGGGCGGAAGGGTGCATATAGGTCACCTTACCTATACCGAGATCAGGTGGTGGGGTGAATCAACCCTTGCAACGCCCGACGGAAGACGGAGCGGAGAATATTTCGCGCAGGGGCTTACCCCCTCGCGACTTAAAAGAATTCCCTGCGTTAACGACGTTATAAACAGTATGGCGTGCCTTGACGGGGCGATGATGGGAGCGAACTCGGTAATAAATATTATGCTTCCGACGGGGATATCCATTGACAGATGCAATTCATTCCTGCGCGCCGTCGCAGGAACGGCGGTGCAATCCCTTCAGTTAAATTGCGTATCGCGCGAAACTCTGCTTGACGCGCAAAAGCACCCCGAAAAATATCCCGATCTTATCGTGAGAGTTACCGGATTTTCAGCGAAGTTCACGAGCCTTTCGAGGGAGTGGCAGAATGAAGTTATAACGAGGAATTTCTATGACTGATAACAAAGCCGTTATATTCGATATTCAACGCAACTCCTCTGTTGACGGACCGGGAATCCGCACTACTATATTCTTTAAGGGATGCAACCTTTCGTGTGCGTGGTGTCACAACCCAGAGGGGCAGAATCCAAAGCCCGAGATCATGTTTTACAAAAACAAATGCACCGGATGCAA
>JAZLEH010000052.1:0-2995 GCA_045615165.1 Eubacteriales bacterium
CTCGATACCGAATACGTCCTTTGCGTCCTCCTCGTTGGAGATGCAAACGTCAACGTACTGGCAAAGCTCGGTCATAGCCTCGCGAGCCTGATCTCTGGTCCAGAGCTTACCGCGGTAGTTAAGGTCGCAGGAGATCTTAAGGCCCTTAGCCTTAGCAGCCTTGCAAGCGTCCTTGCAGATCTCAACTACGTTTGCGCCGAGTGCGGGAGTGATACCGGTGAAGTGGAACCAATCAGCGCCCTCGAAGATAGCATCCCAATCGAAGTCCTCGCGGGAAGCCTTTGCGATTGCGGAATTAGCGCGGTCGTAAATGCATACTGAGCCTCTCTGAGAAGCACCCTTTTCATTAAAGTAGATACCAACTCTGTCGCCGCCGCGAACGATCTTGGTGGTGTCAACGCCATATCTGCGAAGGCTGTTAACAGCTGCCTGACCGATTGCGTGAGCAGGAAGCTTGGTTACGTAAGCTGCATCCATGCCGTAGTTAGCAAGAGAAACAGCAACGTTTGCCTCACCGCCGCCGAAAGTGAATTCAACGTGATCGCACTGAACGAATCTTTCATAGTTGTAAGGCTGAAGACGGAGCATAAGCTCACCGAAAGTAATTACTTTCATAGTTTTAATTCCTTTCAAGATTATAAATTTAACCGAGTATATTCTAACATATTAAGTTATAAAAATCAAGAGTATTAACTAAAAAATATAACAAAAAATGACCGACAGATTTCGTCGGTCATTTTGATTACTTTTTCATTTCCTCGAGGCATGCCCCGCAGATCTTCTTTCCCTTAAAAATAGAAAGCTCGACGCCGCTTCCGCAGAAAATGCAGGCGTTTGAATATTTCTGAAGTATAATTTTGTCACCTTCAACATAGATTTCAATAGGATCGGAGCTGCTTATATCCATTTTGGTGCGCATTTCCTTAGGAATTACTATGCGGCCAAGTTCGTCAACGTTTCTTACAATACCTGTGGATTTCAATTTAGGGATACCTTTCTTACTTAGCTATTAACTGTTATTCGATAGCTTTCGACATAACGCAATATATAATAACACAAAAGTGCGAAAAAGTCAATAGATTCAAGGGAAAATCGCATTGCGTAAAGATACAAAAATGGGGAGTAAAATTTATTAAAATTCAACAAAAATGAATATTAAAGATATTGAAAAAATGCTTTTTGCCTTTCCTTCGGGAATGAGGGAGGAAATCAAACGGCTCTCGCTCGTGCGCGGCGGGCTTTCCCGTATTTCGGAAATTCGTCTCAGATGCTACGGCGCGTGTTCGTTTACGGCTTCGGGAGAGAGGCATCGCCTATGCTCCGGGATTACGGCGGAGGAGCTTTCGGAGCTTCTTATGCGCCTTTCGGGCGGGGCTGATTATTCCTTGCGCGATAGCCTCGGAAAGGGGTATGCCGCGCTTGGCGGCGGCGTCAGGGTCGGAGTTGCGGGAAGCGCCGGATACGACGGCGGCGAGCTTGTCGGTATCAGCGGTATAACCTCGCTCGTTTTTCGTATTCCGAGCGGGGGATGCGATTTTGCGGATAAGCTGGTCGAGGCGTTTCTTTCGTGCAAGCGAGGGATGCTTATATATTCTCCTCCCGGCGTTGGAAAGACGGCGGCACTGAGATCGCTCGTCTCGGGACTTGCCCTTGCGGGGGAGAACGTTGCGCTTGTGGATGAGCGGCGGGAATTCTGTCATGAGGATTTTGAGTCGCTTTCGGTCGATATGCTTTCGGGCTATCGGAGGGCAGATGGATTTGAAATAGCTCTGAGAAATCTTTCGCCGGATATAATAGCGGTGGACGAGGTTGGTCGGCTCGATGAGGTCAGAGCGGTAATGGAATCGCTTGGCTCGGGAGTGCGGTTGGCTATAACTGCGCACGCAGGCTCTGCGGCTGAGGTGCGCGCAAGGTCTGTAACAGCTCCGCTTATAGAATCGGGAATGGTGGACCTGCTCGTCGGACTCAGGATTGAAAACGGCGAGCGGAAAATGACGATAGAGGAGGCAGGCAATGAAGCTTCTCGGACTTTTTATGATACTGATCGCGGCATTCGCGGCTTCACGGGAATATTCGAAGCGCGTGCGGAAGAGGCTTCGCGAATGTGAATGCTTTCTTGACTTTATCCGTCACCTGAGAATTAAGCTCGGCTGCTTTATGGCGTCTCCCGCTGCTCTTGGGCGAGGATTCCCAAGCTGTGAGATAGACGGATTCGTAAATACGATATCCGAAAAGGGAATACGCGCGGCGTACGAGGATTACGAGCGAGAGCTTTCGCTTTCGAAGGATGAGCAGGCTATTCTCCGCGGGCTTTTTTCTTCGGTCGGCACAGGTTATCTTGAGGACGAGGTAAAGCGGATCGACAGGGCGGAGGAGGCTCTCCTCGTCGAGTATAATCGATTCCGTGAGAGGGCGGCAAAGGACGTGAAGCTCGTGTCCGCTCTTTCGGCAACTGCTGCCGTCGGCGTTTTTATCATTATAATATAGAACGATAATACAGAACGGGGCTTAGAGGTTTTCGTGGATATATCCTTTGTTTTGAAAATGGCGGGGGTCGGAGTTATCGTCACCGTAATATGTCAGATGCTTTCTAAGGCGGGGCGCGACGAGCAGGCAACCTACGTTTCCATCGCGGGAATCATAGTCGCGCTTATGCTTCTTATCGGTGAGCTTTCCGAGCTTCTTGAGCTGATAAAGGAAGTGTTCGGGCTTTGATGGTGAGCGTTGTCGGGGCGGCGCTGGCGTTCGCCGCCTTACTTTTTATATTGAAGGGGCTGGGATGGCGCGGCTCTGCGGTGGTTGGGGCGGTTTGCTTTGCGTCTCTTCTTTTCGCCGTTTTCATAAAATACGGAGGAGTTATCTCCGATCTTGGATCGCTTTGCGAGGCTTACGGAGTCGGTGAAAGCGCCGCCGTTATGATCAAAATAATCGGCGTGAGCTATTTGTTCGGAGTGTGTGCCGATACCTGCCGCGAGCTTGGAGAGGCGGGGATAGC
>JAZLEH010000053.1:0-5916 GCA_045615165.1 Eubacteriales bacterium
GAATTATTTTAGCAGAAAAGAGGCGAAAAGTCAATATCTACTAGCGAGTTTTACTATATATATGCGCAGTTTTTTGTATTCTATTGACAAACGGGGGCTGAAAAACTATAATATAACTATAAAACGGAGGTGCGTTATGAAAAAACTCAAAATAATGTCTTTTAACACCCAGCACTGTATGAATTATATCACGAGGGAGATCGATTACGATTCGGTCGCCGCTCTTATTAAAAAATATTCGCCCGACGTCGTCGTTTTAAACGAGATGAGAGACGTTGGAGAACGCGAGGGCTTCACCGATCCGCAGACAAAGATCCTCTCAGATCTCACGGGTATGCCCCACTACCATTTCGCAAAGGCGATCGACGTTTATGACGATCCCTCGCCGTACGGCAACGGTATTCTCTCTAAGATTCCGTTTGGAAAGATCGAGGTCGTTCACATCCCCGATTCCGATCCCGAAAAGCGCATTGGAACAAGGTGGTACGAGCATCGCTGCTTCCTCAAGGCAACTCTCGAATGCGGTCTTACCGTCCTCGGAGTTCACGTAGGACTTAATCCCGAGGAAAAGGAGCTTGCCGTCAAGACGCTCATCGAGCACATTGAAAAAGAAAATTGCATCCTTCTCGGCGACTTTAATATGCGCCCCGAAGCCGAAGAGCTTCTCCCGATCAGAGAGCGTATGCAGGATGCGGCAGAGCTATTTGACGAGCCCCTTTTAAGCTGTCCCTCCGATGTGCCGAAGGGCAAGATCGATTATATCTTCGCAACGCGCGATATTGAGATGCTCTCGGCGGATATCCCCGTGGAGATAGTAAGTGATCACCGCCCGCACATAGCGGACATATGTATAAAATAAGGTCTATTTAGTAAGAATTCTTTATTAATATTATATATATTAATATTATTATATAAAAAATATTCAATTTTCTCTTGACAAATTGCAATTTATAAGTTATAATATATCGTGCTTTCGTATGAATACGCGAAATACGGGCGTTTTTTAACGCGCCGAAGATGTCAATCTAACCAAAGGAGGTGCTATCATGAAGAGAACATATCAGCCTAAGAAGAGACAGAGAAAAAAGGAACATGGCTTCAGAAAGAGAATGGCAACCGCGAACGGCAGAAAAGTTCTTAAGAGAAGACGCGCCAAGGGAAGAGCTCGTCTCACCTATTGATCGTGTCACGCAAAGTGACTGTCACACATCGTGACTAACAAAACCTCCGATAAAACGCGCTACCGTGCATTTTTATCGGGGTTTTTGTTTAGTATAAGAAATTTTAAAAAAGGAGATGATTTTTATGAAATTCAATGCAATATGTGAAAATCATCTTTATCAAAAAGCGTATTCAAAGGGTAAGAGAGCTGTGACGTCGACTCTCGCGGTGTACGTTTTGCCGGATTATGCGGCAAAGAAGATTGCCGCCTCACACCCCGAAAAAAAGATCCTTAACAGAATCGGACTTACAACGTCCACAAAGCTTGGCAAAGCCGTTATCAGATCCCGTTGCAGACGAATCATGCGCGAAGGGCTGAGAGCAATAGAGAAGAAAAAGGAATTAAAAAAAGGCTTCCTTATAGTCATCGCGGCGCGCAGCGCGGCAATAGCCAAGAAAAGCAGCGATATCGAGCACGATCTTGATTTCGCATTCACAAAGCTCGGTATGTACGTATGAAGCACGTAATGATATGGCTTATCAGCCTATACCGAAAATGCATCTCCCCATTGAAACCGCCCTGTTGCAGATTTACTCCAAGCTGCTCAGCCTATGCTTTAGAAGCATTTAAGAAACGTGGCTTTTTCGTGGGAATGATCCTTACCGTCGGTAGAATATGCCGTTGCAACCCGTTTTCAAAGGGTGGCTACGACCCCGTACCGGAAAAAGGACTCAGAAACCCGAAAAATAAAGGGACCGAGGGAGATAACAACATTTCAGAAAAGGAAAATTCTTATGACACAGACGAAAAACAGAATGGCTAAGAGGATCATATCCTTAACGCTTGCAGTTCTGACACTTATTCTACTCGTATTCTCGCTTTCCTCATGCTCGGGCGGATCTGAAGAGGCGATCGATGCATACGGAAAAGAGGAAAAGGATTTCGACTTCGTAGCGCGCGTCGTTGCGATAGACGAAAACTACAAGCTCCGTCTTGCGGCGGCTGCCAACGGATACGACATTTCCGCAGAGGATTTCGTTGATCCCGAGGTTCTCCCCGAAAACCCCACCGCTAACTTTAACAAAGAGGTGGCACAAAAGGTTCTTAGCGACGCGGCTTCGGTAACTAATTTCTACTCCGAAAGCGACAAGAACGCTTACGAAGCATACGTTAACGCCCTTGACGCGGCTTCGCTTAAGGCAGTTCTTGACAGCAAGAACTTCAACACCACCTACGAGCTTTCGGACAGCGACGGCTTCTTCCTCCTTATATGGATCGGTAAGTTCCTCGGCTTCCTCACCAATCTCGTTGGTAACTACTACGTAATTTCAATTCTTATCTTCGCTGTTCTCGTCGAGCTTATTATGCTCCCGATGTCTATTAAGCAGCAGAAGAATACGATCGGTATGGCAAAGCTTCGCCCCCTCATCGCTAAGATCGAGAAGAAGTATGCCGGAAGATACGACCAGGTAACCGTAAGAAAGAAGCAGGAAGAGATCATGCAGCTTCAGCAGAAGTCGGGATATAGCCCGATGTCCGGCTGCCTTCCCCTCCTCCTTCAGCTTATCGTTGTCGGTTTCATTCTTTACCCGATAATCCAGAACCCCCTCAGCTACGTTCTTGATCAGTCGAGCAGCTTCTCAAGCGCTCTTCTCGCTTATGCAACCTCACCCGTTGCGGCAGGCGGCCTCGGACTCAGCATCAGCGGCGGCAACGTAATGGAGCTTCTTGCGGCTCTTAACGAAGCGAACATCGCAGGCATTAAGGACTTTGCTCTTATCGCTAACGGTGAAGAGGTTCTCGCAAGATATATTGAGCTTGTTCCCGATATGCCCAACTTCACGGCGTTCGGCATCAACCTTGGTAAGCTTCCTTCGTTCGCATCCATCCTCATCCTTATTCCCATATTCAACGTTCTCGGTCAGTGGGTATCAATGTTCCTCACCAGAAGATGGAACAACACCGGCTACAACATGATGGGCGCGCAGGATGCGCAGGGTAAGTTCTCTATCAAGATGATGGACGTTCTTCCCCTTCTTATCACCGTATTCATCCTCTTCCAGGTTCCCGCAATGATAGGCGTTTACTGGTTCTTCCGTTCGCTTATCTCCCTTGGAAAGCAGTTTATCATGCAGAAGGTTCTCCCCGTGCCGAAGTTCACCGAGGCTGAGATCCGCGAGCTTGAAAAGGCAGAGAAGGAGCGCCAGAAGGCACAGAAGGAGGCTCTTAAGCAGCAGCCCAAGTTCCGTTCGCTCCACTACATTGATGAAGACGATTACGATGAACTCCCCACCGTTAAAAACAACAACACAAGCGGAGCAAAGTTAAATTCTCAGGATGCTCCCGAGATCAAAGACTAAGAGGTAGACATTACAATGATTAAGGAAATAATCGCTACCGGTAAAGACATTCCGGAAGCTCAGGAAAATGCGAGAGCGGCGCTTGGCGCAGGTCCTCTCGACGACGTAAACTTTGAAGTTCTCCATGCGGGAAGCCGCGGAATTTTCGGTATAATCGGAGTTAAGCCCGCTCAGGTTAGAGCGTATATGGAGCTTCCCGATCCCGAGGAAAGACATCGCAGAAAGTCTGAAAAGCCCCGCCGCGAAAGACCCGAAGAGGAGAAAAAGCAGCAGCCTGCAAAGAAGCAGAAGAACCAGCAGAAAAAGAACGATGCTCCCAAGGCAGAAAAGGCTAAGGAGCCCGCAGTTCCCGAGGTAGAGCTTAAGCTCGAGCCCAAGGAGGTTAAAGAGGGCGAGGATATGTCCTTTGACTTCGTAAAGACCGTTATCTCCGACATCGGACTTAACGCTGAGGCTTCGCTTTACTCCTGCGAGGACGGCACAAGAAGAATCATCATCGCAGGCGACGATGCTTCGACCCTTATCGGTCATCACGGCGACACTCTCGACGCGCTTCAGTATCTTGCAAACCTTGCATCCGCAAGAAAGAACATCAACGGCGAGCGCGACAAGAGCAGAGTTACCATTGATATCGAGGGCTACCGCGCGAAGAGAGAGGAAACCCTCCGTGCACTTGCACGCCGTATGGCACAGAAGGCGCTTCGCAACAAGAGAAGCGTTATGCTTGAGCCCATGAGCGCTTACGAAAGACGCATCATTCACTCCGAGGTTCAGAACATCGAGGGCGTTTCCACCAACTCCATCGGCTCTGACAACAACAGAAAGATCGTTATCTTCCTCACCGACAAGAAACCCAAGGAAATCTTCGAGGAGCAGGAAAACGAGGTCGTTGAGACCGTAGCTTCCGAGGTTGTTGAAGAGATCGCTGAAGTAGCTGAAGAGTCCGAAAAGACCGAAAATGAATAATTACGCTTATACAATAGCGGCAATATCCACCCCACCCGGCAAGGGTGGGGTTGCGATTATCCGTATATCCGGCACTGAGGCGCTTGCGATAGCCGATAAGGTATTCGCCCCGGCAAACAAAAAAAGCTTCGCCGAAGCGACACCGCGCATGCAGATACGAGGAAATATAGTCTCGGCGGGTGAGGTGATCGACGACGGTATGGCAACATACTTTAAAGCCCCCTTTTCCTACACGGGTGAGGACACCGTTGAGATCGCTTGCCACGGCGGCGTGCTCGTTACAAGATCGGTTCTTGAAGCTATTCTTGCGGCAGGCGCAAGCCTTGCAGGAGCGGGTGAATTTACGCGCCGCGCACTTATAAACGGAAAGCTCTCACTCACAAGTGCAGAGGCGATTGGAAATCTTCTTGAAGCGGAGAGTGCCGAGCAGGTAAAGCTTGCCTCGGCAAGATCGAGAGCACTGCTTGAAGGAGAGATCGGAAAGATAAGAGGAAATTTGACCTCACTTCTTTCTTCGATATATGCGAGGATAGATTATCCGGATGAAGATCTCGGCGATTTTACCGACGAGCAAACGCTTGAAAAGCTTCGCGCGATCAAATGCGAGGCTAACGCGCTTCTCTCAACCTATCGTACGGGAAAGGCGGTTAACGAGGGAATCAAGACGGTTATATGCGGCAAGCCCAACGTCGGAAAAAGCTCGATTTACAATCTTCTTTTAAGGAAGGATGCGGCGATAGTTACCGACATAGAGGGTACGACCCGTGACGTTTTATCGGAAAAGCTCCCGCTTGGAAGAGTTATGCTTAACCTCTCCGACACGGCAGGCGTGCGAAGCAAAACAAGCGATCCTATTGAAAAAATAGGAATCGAACGCAGTATCAAAAGGATTGAGGAAAGCGAGCTTATAATCGCAGTCTTTGACCTTTCGCGTGAGCTTGATGAAGAGGATCTTGCGCTTATAGAGGAAATCAAAAAGTCTAACGCGGCAAAGATCGCGCTTCTCAACAAAGCCGACCTTGAAAGAAAAATGAACGCAGATATCGCATCGAGCTTTGAGGCGGTTATCGAGATCTCAACCACGGAGGGCGTTGAAAAGGCGCGCAACGAGATCACGGATATCATAAACAAGCTTTTCACCGATGAGAGGATAACTATCGGTGACACTGCGATAATTTCATCTGCAAGGCAGAGCGCGGCTCTTACGCGCGCCATCTCTGCCATTGAGTCGGCGATACTCGCCTTTGAATCCGGAATGAGTCAGGATGCGGCATCGTCGGATATAGAGATCGCGCTCGGCGCAATCGCAGAGCTTGACGGAAGAGCGGTTTCTGAAGAGGTCGTTGCAGACATCTTCGCAAAATTCTGCGTAGGAAAGTGATAGATTATGGAAAACAAGCGTTTTACAAAGAATGATAACGGATTTAT
>JAZLEH010000054.1:0-8017 GCA_045615165.1 Eubacteriales bacterium
CCCTTGCGTAAGGAAGAGAGTACACCTTGTCAAGCTCCTCACGCGAGAGCGGGGGCATCGGCGGATTCTGCACGAGCATTTTATCGCCGTAATATTCGATTATCGCCTTTCCGTGTACGGAATCGGTATTTTTATACTGAAGCGCAAAGGCGCTTGCGTAAGCCTTTTTATCGGTTTTAAGAACGTCGTAGTCTGCGGTTTCGATCGAATCGAAATACACCTTCTCCCCCTTTTTGGCAAGGAAGACGCATCCGCGCACGTCTCTGATCTTTTTGATCGGAACGCCCTTATCAAGAAGCTTTGCAATGCGGGTCAGAATATTCTCACCCATTCCGTAGGTAAGAATATCCGCTCTTGAATCAACGAGGATGCTTCGCCTTACGCGGTCGTCCCAATAGTCGTAATGAGCGAAGCGACGAAGCGAGGCTTCGAGTCCACCGATAATTATCGGAACGTCGCCGTAGGCCTCTCTTATTCTGTTAGAATAAACTATAACCGCTCTGTCGGGGCGAAGCCCTGCTTTTCCTCCGGGGCTGTAGTAATCGTAGGTGCGCTTTTTCTTTGATACGGTATAGTGCGCTACCATCGAGTCGATATTACCCGAGGTAACGAGGAATCCTAGACGAGGTCTTCCGAATCGCTTGAAATCCTCACAGCTCTTATAATCCGGCTGAGAGAGAATGGCGACTCTGAAGCCCTCGGCTTCAAGAACTCTGGAGATAATCGAAACGCCAAAGGACGGATGATCAACGTATGCATCACCCGTTACGTATACGAAATCAACCTCCGACCAATTGCGCGAGGCAACGTCAGCCGGGGCTATCGGAAGAAATTCACTCCTGCTTTTCATAATATCTCCAATCAACAAATCAAACGAACGATTTCAGAAAAAGCCCGAAAGATACCCCGGGCTTTTCAAAGTCATTAAATCGTAAAGCTGTCAAGCTCAACCTCGGTCTGAGTTCCGTCAGCCATATTCTTAAGCTGCGCGCAGCCTGCATCGATCTCGGAGTCACCGATAATAAGGGTGTATTCCGCGCCGATCTTGTTCGCGTATTTCATCTGCGCCTTAAGGCTTCTGCCAACGGTATCGCACTCTGCGTATTTACCGTCGCGACGAAGTCTTTCGGTGATGGCGAGAGCCTTGACGGTAGCTCTTTCGCCAAGTGCGGCAACGTAAAGCTTAGGAAGCGTGGGAGCGATCTTATCAAGTCCCTGCTCACGCATAGCGAGGATAACTCGGGTAATTCCCATACCGAATCCGATTCCCGAAAGAGCAGGACCGCCGAGAGATTCAACGAGTCCGTCATAGCGTCCGCCGCCGCAAACGGTCGACTGAGCGCCGATACCCTCCGCGATAAATTCAAATACCGCGCCGGTATAATAATCAAGACCTCTTACGATAGAGGAATCAACGACGTATTCGATTCCCATCGCATCAAGAGACGCCTTGAGCAATTCAAACTTAGAGGAGCAGCTGTCGCAAAGATGCTCAATGGTTTTAGGCGCGCCCTTTGCAAGGCATGCGCAATCGGGGTTCTTGCAGTCAAGAAGTCTCAGAGGATTCTTCTCAAGCCTGTTTTTGCAGGTATCGCAAAGCTTGTCCTCGCTCGCCTTATAGTAGCTTACGAGCGCCTCGCGGTAAGCGGGGCGACACTCCTTGCATCCGATCGAGTTGAGGTGGAGCTTAACGTTCTTAAGACCGAGTCTGCGAAGAACGGATGCGCCGAGCGCGATCGCAGTCGCATCTGCCGCAGGGCTCTCAGAGCCGAACATTTCAGTTCCGAACTGGAAGAATTCGCGGCTTCTGCCCGCCTGAGGCTTCTCGTGACGGAAGCAGGAAATTATATAGTAATACTTAAGAGGCATGGGATCGGAGCATTTTCCGTTCTCGATAATAGCTCTCGCAACGGAAGCCGTTCCCTCGGGTCTTAAGGATATGGATCTGTTCTCTTCTCTGTCGGCGAAGGTGTACATTTCCTTCTGAACGACGTCGGTCGTGTCACCAACGCCTCTTACGAAAAGCTCGGTATTTTCAAAGGTGGGAGTTCTTATTTCACCGTAACCGTACTTTTCAGCCTCCTCACGCATTACGCCCTCAATATATCTGAAAAGCGGGGTCTCGTCGGGGAGTATATCCATCGTGCCTTTAATTCTCTGTATCATTTTCGTCATCCTCTTGGTGTGATTTATTTAATAAATATTCAAGTCTTTCAAAATTTCCAAGCCATTCAAGCATACCTATAACGGCTTCGTATCCGGTAGCGTATCTGTAATCCCGTACGCTTGCGTGCTTCGGGCGGTTAAGGTGAGTTGAGTTAGAGGCACGCCTGAAAACGTCCGCCTCATCATCGGTAAGCTCGTCCTTGATCCTTTCATACATTTTCGCCTGAGCCTCAGCCGTAACGAAGCTCAACGCCTCGCGGTTGAGATCGGCGGATTTAGTCAATCCGCGCCCGACGAGCATGCGCCGAACGTATAGCGAATGGCGCGCATCGCCAAGATAGGATAACGCGGCCACCGAGGGCAGATCCGCGCCGCAGAATTTCTTGTCCATCTTCAAATTCCTTATATTTAAAATGTTTCAATTAATTATAGCATATATTATAACAAAATTCAAGAGTTAATGACAGTAAAATATTTCGAAAAATACTTGAAAATGCACGCTTTTAATGTTATAATGATATATAGTAGGTGATAAAATGGAAAATTACGGATATATTAAAAATAACTACGATTCGCTTATTGAAGAAATAAAGGTGCTTTCCGACAGGCTCGGAGTATGCGCGCCGACGCTCGTTTCGGTTACGAAGAGCGGAACGGACGAGGAGCTTATCGCCCTTGCAAGGGCAGGTGCCATCGATATTGGAGAAAACCGTCCCAGTGAGGTTGCAAGGCGCGGCACGCTTCTTCGCGACGCGGGATTTTCCCCGAGAGTACACGAAATAGGCACGCTTCAGCGTAACAAGATAAAGCTTATCGCCGACTCGGTCTATATGATCCATTCGGTGGATTCCTATCAGCTTGCAAAGGATATCAACCGCCACGCAGAGATTCGCGGAAGAGTTATACCGATCCTTATCGAGGTCAACTCAGCTCGCGAGGAGCAGAAGAGCGGAGTTATGCCGGAGGACGCGGAAAGACTGCTTTGCGAAATACTTGATTTCAAGAATATCAAGCCGTCGGGCATTATGACTATGGGCCCTGCGGTATGCGAGCCGGACGAGCTTCGCGGGTATTTCAGAGAAACGAAAAAATTGTTCGACTCTCTTTCGGAGAGGTACGACCTCGGTGACGCGCCCACTCTGTCAATGGGTATGAGTGACTCATACAGAATGGCGATCGAGGAGGGATCGACCCTCGTCAGAGTCGGACGCAGACTTTTTATAAAATAACGAAAAGGAGAAACGAAAATGTTTGATGGACTCAGAAAGAAACTCGCCAAGGCGGCTGAGGAAGAAGAGGAAATAGTTTTCAAGGATATAAACGAGAAGGTTGAGCCCGAGGCAATTTCCGCTCCCCAGCAGGAAGAGATCGATAATTCCTCTATCGAAGGAAACAACATCGAGCTTAAGATCGTCAGACCCGAATCGATCGACGAGATATTTACGATCGCAGACTATCTCATCGACGGATGCACGGTCGTTCTCAACCTTGAGCTGCTCGACGGCGACGTTATAACGAGAATGCTTGACTTCCTTCACGGAGTTACATACACCAAGGGAGGAGATATTAAGAACGTTTCCCCCGGAACGTTTATCATCACTCCCAGCGGAATCAACGTCAACAGATAAAATCAAAAAACGGCGGTCAATTTGTCGCCGTTTTTTAAGTATTGATTAAAGGTTAAAAATGGAAGCTGTATTTCACTTTTTCGCAATATTCGTCTCGGTGCTGCTCGACGCGGTATCGCTCGCTATGATAGCGCGAATGATAACCTCGCTCATTTTTCAAGGCGAGGGCGGTAAGTTCACGACGTTTCTCGTTTGCATTACCGAGCCGTTTATAATACCGGTAAGATTCATTCTTGCAAAGATGAATATTTTGCAAAACTCACCCATCGACTGGTCATTCACCATCGCATATCTGATCCTTATGCTGGTAAGACTGTTTTTACCCGCGATATAAATACGAAAAAAGAAAGGCCGGATTTTGAAAAAACTTTCTATATTTGAATACGTTTTATATTCCGCGATCATCGTTTGCGGAATAGGACTCGATCAGCTTACGAAGCTTATCGCAATAAAGCATCTGAAGCCTATCGCAACCTTCCCGATAATAGAGGACGTTTTCCACTTTACGTTCACGACCAACGACGGAATGGCGTTCGGAATGCTTGATAATCAAAGATGGATATTCCTTACGATATCGACGATAACGATCGTTCTGATGGGAATAATTCTTTACACGGGAAGGCTCTCAAACAAACTTTACACGGTATCCGTGTCAATGATCATCTCGGGCGGAATCGGAAACATGATCGATAGACTCACCACGGGCGAGGTCGTTGATTTCCTTGATTTCAGACTTATAAACTTTGCAATATTCAACGTTGCTGACTCGATCGTTTGCATCGGAGCGGGAATTCTTATACTCGCGATGGTGCTTGATATTATTAAGGAATCGAAAATGAAAAAAAGCTCGGCAAGGAGCGGCGAAGATAAGGACGGAGAGATATGAAATACTCCGTAAATGAAAACGAAGCGGGAATGAGGATAGACAGCTACGCGTCAAGCGTCAGCGAGCTATCGAGAAGCGCCGCCGCAAAGCTCATTGAGGGCGGCGAAATAACGGTTTTCGGCGCACCCGTGCAAAAAAAATACGAGGTCAAGGCGGGAGACGAGGTTGAGATAACCCTCCCCGAGCCAGAGGAATCCGAGGCGATTGCCGAAAACATTCCGCTTGATATATTATACGAGGACGCAGACATACTCGTGATCAACAAGCCGTCCGGAATGGTAGTGCATCCTGCCCCCGGAAATTACACGGGTACGCTCGTTAACGCCCTTCTCTATCATTGCAAGGATTCGTTATCCGGAATCGGTGGCGTTATCCGCCCCGGCATCGTACACAGGATCGACAAGGACACGAGCGGACTTCTCGTCGTTGCCAAGAACGATGCGGCACACAACGCGCTAAGCGACGAATTAAGCTATCACGGCATTGAGCGCGAATATCACGCGATAGTCAGAGGCGGCTTTAAATCTGACACGGGTACGGTTGACGAGCCCATCGGTCGTCACCCCATTGACAGAAAGAAGATGGCGGTCCTTCGCGGAAGCGACAGCGCAAAGAATGCGATAACTCACTACGAGGTTCTTGAAAGATACGGAGAGGTAAGCTATATTAAATGCTTACTTGAAACGGGAAGAACTCATCAGATACGAGTTCATATGGCTTATATCGGACACGCGCTCCTTGGCGACGAGGTTTACGCATCTACGAGGACGCTTTTTGAAAAGCGCCACGCCACATTATTCGACGGACAGATGCTCCACGCAAGAAGGCTCACCCTGACTCACCCGACGACGAGGGAGAGAATGAGCTTTGAATGCGAGCTTCCCGTTAATTTCAAAAAAGCAATAAGAATATTACGCGAAGAAGCCGGAAAATAATCGGCTTCTTCTTTTTTCATTCTATTTTACAAATAAAATTTCTATTTTACCTTGTTTTTATTTTCTTATTAATATATAATAGAGTTAACAACAAACAAGGAGTACAGCTATGATCAAAACAAAAATAGTTTCCTCGCTTGAAAAAGCAATGCTTGAGGAAAGAATTGAAAAATTCACCTCGCTTAAAAAGCTCACCGCTCTTCGCGGAGAAAGAATTTCATTCCAGCTTCTTAACACCTTTGAATATACCGATGATTTGGGTATTTATCAGAGAAATATCGCCTTTGCAAAGCTTACCGCCAAAGGCGAGCTCGTTAAGTACGCCACATTCCGCGAGGTTGGAAACGTGCCGGTTGAGAGACCTACTCTCGAAAAACCCGCCGATGACGACGACTACATAAGCAGGCGCCCCGGACTTTTCCCCGATATACTTCGCCCTCTTCGCGGCGGCGACATCGTTTGCGCGACGCCCTTCCTTACGACTGCGGTTTGGGTTGAGATCAATATTCCCGAAGACTTTACTGCGGGTGAATATGAATTCAAGATCAATCTTGACGCAGCGGACAAGGGTTCATCCGAAAGCTCGGTCGTAATCGAGGTTATCGACGCCGTTCTTCCCAAGGAGGACATAAAGGTTACTCAGTGGTTCCATTGCGACTCGCTCGCCCACTACTATAACGTTGAGGCGTGGTCGGAGAGACACTGGGAGATAATCGAGAACTTTGCAAAAACTGCCGTTAAAAACGGAATTAATATGCTTATCACCCCCGTGTTTACCCTTCCGCTTGATACCGCACCCGGCGGAGAGAGACTCACGACCCAGCTCGTCGGAGTTACCAAGAACGGCAACGAGTATTCCTTCGACTTCTCGCTTCTTGAAAGATGGATCGAGATGTGCGACAGAGTCGGAATCAAGTATTTTGAGATTTCCCACCTCTTCACTCAGTGGGGCGCAGAGCATGCACCCAAGGTAATGGCAACCGTTGACGGCGAATACAAGAGAATATTCGGATGGGAAACTGACGCTGTCGGCGAGGAGTATAAGACCTTCTTAAGAGCGTTCCTCACCGAGTTCATCGCATATATGAAGAAGCGCGGAGACGACAAGCGCTGCCACTTCCACATTTCCGACGAGCCTCACTTCTCACACATTGAGAACTACAAGGCGGCAAGAGAATCGATAATCGATATAATCAAGGACTATCCCACTATGGATGCGATGTCCAACTTTGACTTCTGGCAGCTCGGTCTTATCACCACTCCCGTTCCCTCGACAAACAAGATCGCGCCCTTCCTTGAAGCTAAGATCCCGAACCTTTGGGCTTACTACTGCTGCTCACAGTTCAGCAAGGTTTCAAACAGATTCATCGCTATGACGAGCGCGCGCAACCGCTCGATCGGATTCCAGATGTACAAATACAATATCGTCGGATTCCTTCAGTGGGGCTACAACTTCTATGCAAACTATCATTCGATCGATCAGATAAATCCCTACCTCGTTCAGGACGGAGCGGGTTGGGTTTCCCCCGGTGATGCATTCTCGGTTTATCCCGCGCAGAACGGCGAGGCGCTTGAATCGCTCAGAATCATCGTTTTCCACGAAGCGCTTCAGGACATAAAGGCAATGAAGCTTCTTGAAAGCTATATCGGCAAGGAAGCCGTAGTCAAGCTTATCGACGAGGCGATCGGAACTAACGTTACTTTCGATACCTGTGCGAGAAAGGCATCACAGATCCTCTCTCTTCGTGAAAAAGTAAACGAGCTTATCAAAGCAAACGTTACAAAATAAATAAAACAAATAGAAAAAACGCAGACTCAAGGTCTGCGTTTTTTGTTTATTCAGCGCATTCAAGCTCAACAACGGTAACGCCTGCGGGCTGGATCTTGATATCGAAGGAGAACTTCTTTTTCTCTGCTCCATCAAAAACGTGATGTAAACTATTGCTTGCATTTTCAATCCATCTCGGCGGCAAAATCGGGAAACGGGTCGCGTTTTTGTAAGAAATGATCTCATTCTTTGATTCAACGAACGCTCTCGTATATTTGAAGTCGTTGGGGTTATAGAGATAGAGTCTGTATGCTCCGCTTCTCTTTTTCAAGGCGATGAAGGGCTTGTTAACACGGAAGGGCATATCACTTATCTCGCCGAGAATATAAGCCAGAGCCTTCACGAATCCGTCGGTCACCTTATTAAAGACAAGCGTTTCGTTTAAGACGTATCCCGGCTCTTCAAGGAGGAGGTAATCACCTTCGAGATTCGGCTTTCCATCATCGGTGGATAAAAGCTCAGAAACCTTTGACTTAGCTTCATCCGAAAGCTCACTGCCCATAACTATCAGCTTTAAGGGATATGCGGAATACGGGTCGCTTACGGTATACGTAGCTTTTCCAAGGGTTGCGGG
>JAZLEH010000055.1:0-3217 GCA_045615165.1 Eubacteriales bacterium
TTCTATGGTAAAATGAGTATAGCTCATATTGTTTCCTCCTTGTTGTTTTGGTGTGTGGTAACTTCATTATAACACAGGATTCAATATGAGTGTTCTTTTTTTCTTAAAAGTGTTGCACTTAATAGTATAATTCACCATAAAACAAACAAAGGGCACTGTGACAGTGCCCTTTTTCTTTGCTAAATATGAGTTTGTTTTTTTGAAAGCCGTTTGTGGTATTAAACGACGGTTGCCTTAACCTTTTCCTGATCGATTTCAACATCCGACGAGGCTAAGAACACCTCGCGGCGAAGCTCTTCAAACGAGATCTTTTTTATCTTAAGCGAGACGACGCGCTCGGGGCTAATATAATAATACGCGACGAGGAATCCGCCATCTACCTCTAAAATTGCAGGGTATGAATAGTTAAAGGTGCGATCGTCCTCTATATAATAGCAATGCTCGATATAAGGCAAAAACTCCCCTACCCTCACCGAGAAATCCTGCTTAACAAGAGATTCTCCGCCGTCTGTCGATACAGCCATAACGAACGGATTGCGCTCACGCGTAACGCCCCAGGGGGCTTTGTTTGCAAATGCTATCGCCCACGGCATCGGATTGAATATAGCAACCGTAAATTCCCCGACCGCCTTTACAAGCATCGGCGCGGAGGGCGAGGTGATCTTGTAATTCGGAACGGGGGTGGTCCAGCTTATGCCGTTATCACTTGAAAACGCCATATACTGATAGCCGTAATTTGTTCTTATATACAGCCACACTCTTCCGTCGGGAAGCTCGTAAAGCCCGGGCTCGAGAAATCCGTGACCGTCGTTAATGGGAGACTGCATATTTGCCAAACGCTTAAAGCTTCTGCCGTCGTCGTCCGAGTAAAATATAGCGATAGAACCGGGGTTGAATTTAGCCTTTGAAATGCGTCTGTGGTCGGCAACTGCAAAAAGGATTCGACCGCTCTTAAGCCTTATCACTCTGTCGTTGTTTAGAACGTAATAACTCGGCTCGTCTACCATGCAAACGGCATCACTAAAGGTAACACCCTCATCGGTGGATCTGCGAATCAGCGGCATACAGGTTATCACGCCATCCTTATCTTCCCTCTTTTGAAGATAAATGAGACCGAGATCGCCGTTTTCCATACGAAGAAGCGTGACCGACATTATATTGAGCTCATCCGCATCCTTTTGAAGAAGAACTATGTCCTCGCCGAAGCTCTCCCCCTCGTCGCTTGAGTAGCAAGCCGCAATATATGCGGTATCGTGATCGGTGCCCTTGCTGTCGTAATATTTCGTGAAAGCGTACATTATTCTGCCGTCCTTAAGACGAATAAACGCACCCTCGCCGCTTCTCGGAAACCTTTCCTCTCCATGGATCAAATGAACCTGTTTTCCAAGCTTTTTCATAACGAAACTCCCCATATAAAGTTATAAATAAATCCTTACGAAATATTATAGCATACGTAAAGCGAAAAGTCAATGTTTAATTCGTGTCCAAAGGAACTTAATCCACGGCGGCGAACTTAACTGAAATCGCTTTTTATTGACTTTCAGATCGCGTTATGGTATAATATTTTCAAAGCGAAATGCTATTGAAAGGGCCATGCTATGAATTACAAAACTCCCGAGGAATGCGGAATTTCCTCTGCCAATATTGAAAATTTCATAAGAGAGCTGGAGGAAAACCGTCTTTTTACGCACGATATTATAATTGCAAAGGGTAACGATATTATTTTCGAAAAGTATTGGGAGCCTTTTGATGAGAATTTTTTGCACAGACAATATTCTATAACGAAAAGCATAGTCGCGTTGGCGGTCGGCTTTGCAATACAGGACGGTCTGGTTGATATTGACGCGCCGATAAGCAAATATTTCCCCGAAGAAGCAAAGCTTGCAAAGAGCGAGCTTATAAAAAATCAGACTATTCGAGAAATGCTCACGATGTCTACCGCGCTTATCCCCGAAAATTGGTTCTCCGCCTCCTGCACCGACAGAGTTGCGTTCTATTTTGAAAACGCGAATATTGATAATAAGCGCCCCGCGGGAACTATATACCGCTACGATAGCTCGGGGTCGTTCGTAGTGTCTGCTATGGTTGAGCGCGTAACCGGCAAAAAGCTTATGGACTATATGCGCGAAAAATGCTTCGACAAGATCGGCGTTAGCAAGGAGGCGACCTGTCTTACCTGCCCCGGCGGTCATTCGTGGGGCGATTCCGCACTTATTTGCACTCCGCGCGATATGCTTCGTATTGCCAGATTTACAATGAATTACGGAAAATGGAACGGCGAACAGCTCCTTAACGAAGAATTTGTAAGAACCGCAACGTCGCGACTCGTTGATAACAATATCGGTTCTGTATACTCATTTAACACGCAGGGATACGGATATTATTTCTTCCGTTCTTACGATAACACCTTCTTCTTTAGCGGTATGGGATGTCAGTTTGCGATCTGCTCGCCCGATAAAGATATAATACTGATATACAACAGTGATAACCAAGGCGATCAAATGGCCGCAAGAGTTATATTCGACAGCTTTTTCAGAAACGTAATGAGAGCTGAAAACAATCTTGAGAATCCCGAGGCACAGCAAAAATCTTTAGCCGAATATACGAAGAATTTAAAGCTCGGAGTTGTCTCCGGCTCTGAAAAATCCGATTTCTCTGAAACGATAAATGAAAAAACCTTCTGCTTCAAGGATAATCCGATGAATCTTAAATGGGTGAAATTCACGTTTGGCAGCGACGAATGCGCCCTCGATTATGAAAATGCAACAGGCAAAAAAACGCTGAAGTTCGGAATGGCTAAAAACGCATTCGGCATCTTCCCCGAAGAGGGTTATTCCGACCTCGTCGGAAGCAAGTACGCAAAAGGAAACTTCTATAAATGCGCCGCAAGCGCCGCTTGGACAGAACCCCAAAAGCTCGCAATTCATATTCAAGTAATAGATAAGTATTTTGGAAAGCTTACGATGCAATTCGGCTTCAAGGACGAAAAAACGCTCGGCGTTGTTATGACACCCGCCGCAGAGGATTTCTTCAAGGAATACTTCGGCTACGCCGAGGCTTACGCAGAATAAAATACAATAAATGGATTTGATGAAAATTCGTTGCTATTCGCAAAGCACGCCGTCATAATTGACGGCGTGTGTTTTTTATTGACCGACTTGCGACGGGAATTTCGCTTTGCGCTTTGTTCGCACACCGTGCGTGGCGCGAGCGGGTT
>JAZLEH010000056.1:0-8967 GCA_045615165.1 Eubacteriales bacterium
GCGATGCAATAGATGCGCTTTCCCGCGCGGAGCATATCGTCGTATTCGTGGTCGTTGTAGTCGTATATACCCGTGCCCGTGTTAGAAATAGTGTTCATTATTTCCATCGCGTGCATTCCGTCGTAGTGAATATAGTTGTCATAGCTTTCCTGCGACCAGGCGGGGTGGTTATAGGTGACGAAGAAATTATTCTCTCTGCCCCAGCGCATCATATAGCTGATGCGTTCGGGGGAATATTCGCGCTCAAAGTCGGGAAGACTTTCGTCAAAGCTGATGTATTGGCGCGAGCTTGCGTAGCGGTCGGGTACGTACTTCGTTCTGTGGTTGAAGGGGTGCGTTTTCATCGATTTATCGAGGGCGATGAAATTGAAATGGCAGCAATCAGCTGAGGCAAGCGAGGTTTTGTTCGTGTTACCTATATCGTATTCAACCGCGGTGAGTGCGATGAAATTCTCGTCGCAAAGCTCGGGGTGCGGTATCATAAGGTTATGGTCGGTGATCGCAAGTATTGAATATCCGCGCTCAAGGAAGATCGCCTTGAGGTCGGCGGGGGAATGACATCCGTCCGAGAGGTTGGAGTGACAGTGAAGATTTGCTTTATAGAAGCTTCCGCTTTCTTTTATAAGATATTTTTTCATTTTGTCTCCTACGGCAGGCGTTTTTTGCACTCAATATTATAGCACGCGGACAAATAAAAGTCAACAAATCGATAGTTAATTGTCAAATACGGCAAACTGTTACGGTAAAAAGCAGATAAGTATTGACAAAAATCGATATCTATGATAAAATAAAGGATGCTAAAGAAAATCGAATAATAAATTTCGAAGGATAAAATTATGAAAAAATATCAATTGCACGAAAAGCAGGAATTCAAAAACATAAGAGATCTTGTTGAGCGCGCGGCAGAGATGTACCCCGAGAAGACGGCGTACTCCTTCCGTAAGAATCCCCACGATAAAGAGATTATAAAGGTAAACTTTACCGAGCTTCGCGACGACGTTCGCGCTCTTACGACCGAGCTTCGCTCGATGGGCGTTGCCGACAAGCATTGCGCGGTCATCGGAAAGCTCACTTATTCTTGGGTAAGAATGTATTTCTCTCTTCTTTCTGCGGGTGCGGTAATCGTTCCGCTTGACCGTGACTGGCACGCAGAGGACCTTGCGGACACGGTAAAGAGAGCCGATGCAGAATTCCTCTTCATAGATGCGGATATTAAGGATAAGGCAGCCGTTATCGGCGAGGCTACCGGAGCTAAGACCGTGTTTATGACCGGCGAGGGTGAGGGGCTTACGGCAATGCTCGAGGCGGGCAAGGAAAGGTTTGCCGCTGATCCTGCAATCTATTTTGAATCCCCGATTGATGAATACAAGCTTGCGCTTCTCGTTTTCACCTCCGGAACTACCGGCAAGGGCAAGGGCGTTATGCTTAGCCAGAATGCAGTTCTCTCTGATATGTCCGACGTTATCCCGTTCATCGACTTTGGCGGAAGAACGGTTGGCGTTCTCCCTCCTCATCATACCTATGGCTCGTCGGTTATGTTCGTCGGCCACATGATGATCGGTACTGAGATATATATTTCTGCAGGTCTTAAGTACGTTGTTAAGGAGCTCAAGGAGCAGAAGCCCGAGCACCTCGTACTCGTTCCCCTCTATCTTGAAACCTTCTACCGCAAGATGCAGGCGGGAATCAAGGATCAGGGCAAGGTAGGATTCGTTAAGTTTGCAATGGCGGTATCTAATCTTCTTCGCAAGGTTGGAATCGACCTTCGCAAGAAGCTGTTCGGCTCTCTTCTCGCGGCAATGGGCGGCGAGGTAAAGATGATAATTTCCGGAGGAGCTCCCATAAACAAGGATATAATCAAGTTCTTCGACGGAATCGGCATCACCACGCTTAACGGCTACGGTATCACCGAGTGCGCGCCTATCATCGCGGTCAACTACTCCAAAAAGCAGGTCGACGGAACCGTCGGATTCCCCCTTGAAATTGACACGGTTAAGATCGACGAGCCCAACGAAGCGGGCGAGGGTGAGATCTGCGTTAAGGGCCCGAACGTTATGCTCGGCTACTTTAAGGACGAGGAAGCGACCAAAGAGGCGTTTGACGAAGAGGGTTACTTCAGAACGGGAGATTACGGTAAGTTCGTTAAGGGCGCGCTTGCAATTACCGGAAGAAAGAAGAATCTTATCATCCTTTCCAATGGAAAGAACGTTTACCCCGAAGAGATCGAGAACGTATTCGCATCCGTTCCCGGCGTTATAGACACCATCGTTTACGAGGGCAAGTCGAAGCGCGGTATGGAGCACAACGCGATCGTTTGCGAGATATATCCCGATAAGGAATATTTCGAAAAGAATGAGATCAGCGACGTTAAGGCGCATCTTCAGAAATTCGTTGACGAATATAACAGAAGCGCAGTTCAGTATAAGAAGATCGGCGTTCTCAAGGTTCGTGACGAGGAGTTCCCGAAGAACACCCTCCGCAAGATTCTCAGATTTAAGCTTGATATGACGATTGATTAATAGTATTATAGACCCGTGTAATTTCGCACGGGTCTTTTTTCTTGGTGGGATAAATTGTTTTTTTCCGCTTGTCAGCTGACGATTTCTTCTCAAAATATTCTACGCAAACGGGAGGGGATGGTTTTTTAAGAAAGACGGACAGTCGAGGACGCCTGTCCCTACAATATACCGGGACCTCATTACGGACGGTCGGGGCCGTTTTGATGCGCGCATCTTTGCGGACGATTTTATAAACAAATTTGCGATAAGATTATATCTTCTCACAAAAACGGCGGTTTTGATAATATTTCAGGGGTAAAGATCAACAAACTTATTTGTGCAACCATACGAAAATAGATAAATCGGGTTGACTTATTATACTATTGTCTCTATAATTTAACTATAATCTATATTTTAAAATAAGAAGGAGAATCTTATGAAAAGAATGATGAAGATCTTCGCAGCTCTGATGACGCTTTGTCTTGTCTTCGGTCTTATCGCCGTAAACGTTTCGGCGGAAACGACCAAGAGCAAGCTTGACGCGTCTCAATACGGCGAAGGCATTACGGTAGGCGCGTATGACGTCGCACCATCAAGCTCAAACGGCGGTACGTCATACAACTATATGTCGACCTCCACTCAAGGGTCGGGCGCTGACGCTTACTTTAGGTTAAAAAAGAAGGCTAATCTCGAAACTGTTGAGGCGATGCTTGCGGCAAATTCCGGCGGCCTTAAGGAAAATCCGGCGGGAAGCGGCGTATACGAATACGCAAACGGCCTTTACGGTACGAGCTTTCTCTCTGCCGGCAACGATTATCCTGTAGGAGCGAAGGGTACTCAGGGCAACCTCGGATCATACGATTACCTCGTTTATTCGATGGACTTTATGGCAGACTCCGCGGATGAGAACGGAAGACTTTCTTATCCCTCCGGAAGCTCTATTGCAACCTATGGCTCGGCAGGCGGTTATAAATTTTATTACATTATTCTTGCTGATGACGGTAATTGGTACATTTCACTTGGAAATCAGACGTATTCAAGCGATGACGTTATGATTGCTAACGAGGTTGGCGCGTGGAACAACCTTACCGTAGTTTACGCGAAGCCCCAGATGAAGGCGTTTGCCTACGTAAACGGCGAATTCCTTGCATCGTTCGACATTGCTAACACAACCTCTCCCGACAGAATCGTTTTCAACCTCTGGTACAGCCGCGACATATTCACCAACTTCTCGGTTGGTCTTGCTAACGCAACGGCGACCTATTACGCGATCGGTTACGAGTCGCAGGTTGATTTCGGACTTACCGATTACTTTAACACTGAGAACTTTGATTATACTCGCCCGATCAGCGATTGCGGAGATATAGTTTTCAATAGCTCATACACCTTCAATTCAGGTAAGAACGTAACCGAATTTGCGGTCAAGAAGGCAAACGGTGAGGAAAAGACCTATAATTTCCGTTACGAGATCGGAAGGATAGCGAGCACTCTCACCAAGGGTGACGTTATAGTTGCAGATCTTTCGATCGACGATCAGCTTGAGGGTGTTGAATACTCTAAGTACGCCGACGGTGACAAGATAGTTTACGTGATAAAAGAGCTTTCATATCTGGACGTTACGACGAGATACTATTTCGGCAATGAAAGCACCTCGAACTCGATCGGCGGAAACATTATAAAGACGAAAACGGTTGATTCCTTCGCTTTCGTTACGAGCGGAGTGAGAAAGGATGCGTATTCAAACGCTAACTTCTCTTATTTCCTGACTACGTCAAGCACGGATACGACGAGCAGAACCGATTATCCTCAGAGCCCCAACCAGAGATACGTCGTTATTGACTTTGACGTTGCGGCAAGAAATTACGTATATTTACCCGACGGAGAGAGCGTTTATAAGATCGTAAGCGACGTTGCGGCGCTTTCCGCGACTGAAAAGGCGACGATGCGCCTTGCTTATATGCCCGGCGGACGCTTCGCGCTCTTCACCGGCGGATCGTGGGACAGCACTCTTTACTACATTTATAGCGAGACCGAAAAGTGCTGGTATCTCAACTCGGCAAACGAGGTTGGCGGAATCCGTCTTTCAAACACCGTTAATGAATATAACCACGTAACCATAATCGCTGACACCTCTAACAAGAGGGCGATGACCTACGTTAACGGCGAGTATCTTTGCACGCAGAAGCTCGGAAGAACAAACGTAGAGAGAATCGCTCCTCTTCGTCTTGACGGCGTAAGCTTCACCTCTGCGTGTGACTTTAATTACGAAAACATCGTCGCTTACGCTTACTCCGGCAGCTATTCCTCCGCAGTAGACGACTTTGGACTTGACGATTACATCAGCCTTATGAAATACGAGTATCCGATAAGCTTTATCGAGGATATCAAGTATAGTAAGGACTTCGCAAGCGATGCGTCCCATCCCACGAGCGTAACCGTGAAGAGGGGCGACGAGGTATATAAGTTCTATAACCTTGCGGCGGCTCTTGATTTTGCAGAGAGCGGCGACACTCTCATTTACGATAAGCCCGTAACCATTTATCAGCCCCTTAAGGCGGCAATCAAGACGCTTAACGTTACGGCTCCCTCCGTAACTCTCGTTGGAGAAGCGCTTAAGCTTCACGGATACAGTGACGGCGTTATCTCGAAAAACGCTTCATACGACGTCGTATGGCACGACGTTAACGGCGAGGCGGTCCTCACCGAAACTCTCGGCACCTCGTCTAAGCCGAATCCCGCTACAATAGTAGTTAACACCGGCGCCAAGGGTGATTACAATCTTGCATCCGCTTGGGAATACGAGGGCGAGAACGGTGAGCGCATTGCTCTCTCCGATTTCACATCGGCAGAGGTCGGCGAGACTATCAAGATCTATCCCAAGACCGCAACCGTTATCTGGAACGGACTTGAGGGAGAGCTTCTCGCCACCGAGACTTGGCTCTTCGGAAGCAAGGCTTCCTATGAAGCTGATTTCCCCGAACTTCCCGTTAATAACGGCGGCTGGTACGAGCTTGGTTACTTCTGGAACGACGTTTCGAACGATATGATCGTTGATGAGGATAATCTCGTTTATAACGCGATCATTCGTCCTTACGAAACCTTCGCGATGACGAACATCAAGTATAACTACGTTCTCGGAACGAGATTCCATCCCGTATATTACGTTCCCGTTTCAAACGATGCAAACGTTACCGTAACCGGCGCGGTTACCGCAGGCTCGGTTCTTCCCGACAAGCTTAACGGCGCAACCCACTACGATGACATCACCTCAAGCATCGCAGGCGCGGCAAATACCAGATATCTTGAGGTTGGCGAGACCGTAAGGATCGGCGACGCAAGCTATTATAAATTCGTATCGCCCGGCGTTACCGCATACTCGTGGTATTCGGTCAACGGATTTGAGGTAAAGTATACCGTTAAATACGAGGGCGTTGATTACGAGCTTTCAAGTAAGGTTGCTATGACCCGTCTCGGAAGCAAGTCCGAGCCGGTTGCATCCTATATCAACAGCGTAATGAAGGCATCCGCTTGCGGAAGCGAGGATAAGCAGCTCATTCTCAACTGGATGAGATATATAAGCATTGCTTATGCAAATCAGGGCAGCTTTATTGAGATCAACGACATCAAGAGCAACGTAAACAACCATACCGAGTGCTGCGGAATCAAGCCGCTTGAAAGCTTCATTCCCACTGCGGCAGACGAAAGCCTTACCTACAAGAATATTGGCGGTGACGGAATCTTCGGCGCAACCTATCTTGCCGATAACACCGCGGTAAGACTTGCGATCCTCGTTGAGAAGAATTACGCTGATTCGAATGACGATCTTGCTATTAAGGCATCCTATAAGGGAATCGTCACCGGATATAACAGACTTCAGACGATCACCTCCGACCTCGTTCGCCATACTAAAATCGTGAACACCGTTGAGAGTGATTATATAGTAACCGACGGCGACAAGCAGTATTACGCTTACGTTCTCAGCGACGACGTCGCGCCGTATAACGGATGCAACGTTATGGAGGTCAGCGTTTACGACGGCGAGGCTCTCCTCGGTAGCGCAACCTACTCTCTCGCTGAATACGCGTTTAACACAATAGGCAAGATCGACATCTATACCTACGACGCCGAGAGCGGAAAATACAGCCTTGACGAAAGCAAGCTCACGGACGGTAAGTATAACCAGTCTCAGCGCAGCTATCAGCTCGTGCTTGCTTACATGGCATTCGCCGAAGCGGCTTATAATTACAAAACTAACTGATAATAATAAACAATAAGAAAAGCATAACATGATTGGGAAGAAAAAGGCTCGCCTCGTGCGAGCCTTTTCTTTTGCTTGGATATATTTTTGGTATAAATCGCCGTTTCCTTCTTTGCTTGGATATTTTGGTATAAATCGTCCGTTTCCGCGCTCGTCGTAGGTTTCTACGCCGTCGCTTGTCAGCCGACGATTTCTCCTCGAAATATTCTACGCAAATGGCTGGGGATGGTTTTTGAAGAAAGACGGACAGTCGAGGACGCCTGTCCCTACAAAATACCGGGATATCATTACGGACAGTCGAGGACGCCTGTCCCTACAATATACCGGGATATCATTACAGACAGTCGAGGACGCCTGTCCCTACAATATATCGGGATATCATTACGGACAGTCGAGGACGCCTGTCCCTACAACATACCGGGATATCATTACAGACAGTCGAGGAAGCCTGTCCGGAAAGGACCTCATTCCGGGGGATATAATACGCGGCATGAGGATCGTTTTTCGGTAAAAACATCTTTCGGACACAGTGAAAAAAGAAAACGGCAGAAAATCTGCCGTTTTCGTAATTATTTATTAAAGAGGCGTTTGAAGAAGCCCTCGCGCTTACCGTTGTCGGAATTGTTTTCACCGAGGGTTTTTGCAAAGTCGGAGAGGATCTTCTTTTGCTCTGCGGAGAGGTTTTTCGGGGTCTCCACTACTACCTCGATTATAATATCGCCCCTGCGCTTGGAGTTAACGTCGGGAATTCCCTTGCCCTTGAGGGTGAAGGTCGTTCCGGTCTGCGTGCCTTCGGCGATCTTATATTTTTCGGTTTTACCGTCGAGAGTGGGGATATCTATTTCTGCGCCGAGTGCCGCCTCGGTTATCGAGATCGGAACTTCGCAATAGACGTTGTTTCTCTCGCGCTTGAAGAACTTATGGGGCTTAACGTTGACCTCGATAACGAGATCTCCTGCTGAGCCGCCGTTTCTTCCTGCAGAGCCCTGACCGCGAAGGATTATGCGCTGACCTGCATCAATGCCTGCGGGGATGGTGACCTCAAGCTTCTTGTTGACCTTGATATATCCCTTACCGTTACAGTTCTTGCAGGGGTCTTTGATGATCTTTCCCGAGCCGCGACAAGCGGAGCAAGCGCGCTGGGTCTGCATATATCCGAGTATGGTCTGTTGCTGAACAGTAACTCTACCCGTTCCGTGACAGGTCTGGCAGGTTTCTGCTTTAGTGCCCTTTGCCGCGCCGGATGCGCCGCATTCGCCGCACGCCTCAACCCTTGCGAAGCTTACCGTCTTTTTGCATCCGGTAACAGCCTCGTCAAAATCGATGGTTATGCGGGCGAGAACGTCGTCACCCTCGATGGGCATATTGCGTGATGAGCGGGATGAGCCGCCGCCACCGCCGAAGAATGAAGAGAAGATATCTCCGAAATCAAAGTCCATTCCGCCAAAGCCGCCGAATCCGCTTCCGCCGCCACCCATAGAGGGATCAAACGCCGCGTGGCCGAACTGATCGTACTTAGAGCGCTTTTCCGCATCCGAGAGGACTGCGTAGGCTTCGTTCGCTTCCTTGAACTTTGCCTCCGCTTCCTTATCGCCGGGATTCATATCCGGGTGATATTTTTTGGCAAGGACTCGATACGCCTTTTTTATTTCATCGTCAGACGCGCCCTTGGCTACGCCCAACACTTCGTAATAGTCGCGTTTATTATCTGCCATAGTTGTTTCTCTTTGAATTATTTTTCCCGAGGGCAGAATATCTGTCCTCGGGATTATTTGTTATTTTAATTAGGTCTTATCTTCGAAATCTGCGCCGTAAACGTTGCCGTCGCCTGCGTCGGTTGCGCCGTCCTGGCCGGGCTGATTAGCAGCCTGTTCCTTGTAGATCTTCTCAGCGATGGGATAGAACGCCTGCTGAAGAGCTTCGGTATCAGCCTTGATAGCGTCAACGTTTCCGCCCTCAATAGACTTCTTAAGCTTTTCGATTGCCGCGTTAACGGGCTCTTTATCAGCGTCGGTGATCTTGTCGCCGAGCTCGGTCATGCTCTTCTCGATCTGGAAGATAGCGTTTTCTGCGCCGTTCTTAACCTCAACGGCTTCCTTCTGCTTCTTATCCTCTTCAGCGAACTTTTCAGCCTCGCGAACAGCCTTTTCGATATCTTCCTTCGACATATTAGTCGAGGAGGTGATGGTGATGTGCTGTTCCTTACCCGTG
>JAZLEH010000057.1:0-11472 GCA_045615165.1 Eubacteriales bacterium
CCTCTCCCCTCTCCTTCGCCCATATCTGAAGCCCCGCGTGCTTTATCATCGGGATCGCGGTGGTATAGCAAAGCTCGTACTGAAGCGGGAAGCCAACGAGGTCGAATTTGCGTATCTCGTCTCCGCTCTCAACTGCGGCAAGCGGAATGGAGTATTTCTCCATCGCCTCCTTCATATCGGTCCAGGGAGCGTAAACTCTCTCGCACCAGATATCCTTGTCCTTGTTAAGAACGTCGTAAAGAATCCTTACGCCGAGATTGGACATTCCTATTTCATAGGTATCGGGGAAGCAAAACGCAAAGCGGCATTTCACCTCATCCTTATTTTTCATAACGGCGTTGTATTCGCCGCCTATATAGCGCCCCGGCTTCTGAACCGATTTGAGAACCGAGGATATATTTTTCTGTTCTGACATTTTATTTTCCTTTTTGATTATTCACTCTTGCCCGAGCGGAAGCTTCTCTTCGCTATAACGGAAAGCGCGATGCACCAGCCCGCCTGCCAAGCGGCAAGCACCACGGTGGGCACTAGGGTCATTCCGCCGAGAGAGAGGACTGCCGCCATAACTCCGCCGACCGCCATAGATATAAGCTCGCTCATTCCGAGGCGGCTCTTAAGTCCTATATATTTCTTGGCAACGAGGATCGAATTTATTGCGTTATTCTTATCACCTACGGTAACGAGTCCCGCACCGACGCTATTATATATAACTCCGTCGTCGGCGTTGGTATCGCACTTCTTAAGAACGCGGATCTTATCAGCGCCCGCAGTGAGAGTTATGATAAGCTCGTCCGTAACGTTGGGATCACGAGTATAAACGAGGGGGGTAATACCGTTATCCTCAAGCGCGGGAAGAAGCATTGAAAACTCCTCGGAGAATGAATAGCGTATGTAGAATTTGGCGTATACGAATCCGTCCTCTGCGGCAAACATCACCTTAGTTGAATCGTATATCGATTCGTTGCCGGAGTCGGCGTCGTTTGCAAATTCAACGCCCATTTTCTTCATATATTCGTAAGTACCGGCAAGCACGGTGTGACCGTCCACCTCACCGGAAATACCGTTCTTCTCCACGGTGACCTGCGTTGCGGGAGAGCATTTTCTGTCAAGCGAGTTTGAGAAGAGGTAGTCAAGAGGACCGCCAACGTTCATAAAGAGCGCCGACATCTGACGAAGAGCCTTCGAAAGATTCTCGTTATTACCGAAAAGCTTGATTCGCTGAAGGGTTACGTCCTCCTTACCAAACACCTCGACGTCCTCAAAGGTTATAACGTCTATGCCCGCGTACCTTTCAAGCGATCCCTCGCCGATTACAGCGGAGTTTTCCGAATCGATCTCACGCGATGCCTCGGAGAAGAGCGCCTTGCCCGTCATAAGCGTCATTGCAGGGCAAGCGAGAAGGAAGACGAGCGCGAATGCGGATGCCGCGTTTGCAAATCCACCCGGAATAAAGAGGGCAACTGCGGCGGTAATGAGCGCAAATCCGAGCGACGCGCCGATTATAAGAAGAATGCTTGACGAGGGGGATGCGCCGAGAGACGCCCTCTTATGGAAATCGGGAACGAAGAGGGTTTTGAAAACTCTTGCGGTCTTGGACTTATATTCCTCGATCATACCGTCAAGAGCGGCATTTTCGCGCTCGAGAGTTCTCGTCGGACGGCAATCAACTACGAGCTTTTCGCCGTTTTTCGCAATTCTCTTGAACGCGGTGAAATCAGCGGCAAGCCTGAGATAGGAAGCGCCGATTGCCGAGAGAACGAAGATCGCGTAAAGGAATCCGAAGAGAGGATACGAGAGAGCCTCGCTGAACATTATCGCGAGGGTGTACGCCACGACGACGACGAGACCCGCCGTCAGAAGAAGCTCTGCGGTCGCCCTTTTGCGAGCGAGATTTCTAAAGCTTGTTATCACCTCGGGTATAACGAGAAGATACATATAAATAACGAACTGAGCGTCGAGAATAGCCATCGCGCCGGGAACGGAGGTCATCCCGAATATCTTTACGATATCAACGCCGAATTCATAAGCGCATTCAAGCGCGAGCGCGAGAATCGCGAGGGCGAGCGCCGCAAAGAAGCGCACCTTAACGCTCATTATCGCGTCAAGGAAATTATCCTTATGCGAATCCCTCTGCGCGAAGGATGAATACTCCTTCTTTCTTATTGCGGGGAGCGCCTCAGTGTCGCCTATGCCGTCGGGAGCTTTTTCAATTCTGCTCTTCGACGCAAGCGCAACGGGGGCGGTATATTTCGCTATTTCCTTCGATTCCTCGACGGGATCGGGAATCGTATATTCACGCGGCTCGTCTGATTCAGGCTCTGCGGTCTCCTTGACCGTCTCTTCCGAGACGTTCTCCTCCATAACGGGTTCAGCCTTGATCACCGAAGCCTCCGGAGGCTCGTTTTCACCGAATTTAAAGACGGTGGACGCGCTTTCAAGCGGCTCGTCCTTAGCGCCGCCGACGTTAACGGTGGTTACCGACTGATTCATAGCCTCACTTGACTCGATAGTGGAATCGATATCTCCCTCGAACTCCTCGGTTGCGGCGTCGTGCGATTCAAACGCGTGGGGCGCGATATCCGATTCACGCCTTGAGGACTCGTCAGCCATCTTATAATTAAGGCTTGCCTCGGTAAAGCGAGGCACGTAGGGGGCGTAGAACTTCGGGGTGCTTCCCTCAGATACTGTGGGAACGTCAAATTTCTCGTCCACGGTGAATTCCTCAGGCACTGAGAATTCAACTGCCTTCTCCTCTTTTTCGGGGACAGGCTTTTCTTCAATTTCAGCCGCGGGCTTTTCATCCGCGTCGTCAAAAACGAGCCCTGATTCAACCGGCTCTTCGCCAAAGACGAATTCGGTTGCGCCATCGTCACTGTCGGACGGGGAGCTACCAAGTATCTCCTTGATGAAATCCAGATTATCCTGCACGGTTATCCCTCCCAAGATTAAGAATGTCTTTGTTTTGCGACCTCTGCCAGAATTACGGCGGACGCACAGGAAACGTTCATTGAATTGACCTTACCGTAAAGAGGTATTGAGGTCACGAAATCGCACTTTTCCTTCACGAGCCTTGAAATTCCGAAGCCCTCGCTTCCGAGGACGACGGCAACGCTACCCGAAAAATCGGTGTTATAATAGCTCTCGCCTCCCATATCGGCGGCGTAAAGCCAGAAGCCCATTTCCTTAAGCTCGTCTATAGTTGACGCAAGATTAGTCACCCTTGCGACGCGCATGTGCTCAAGCGCTCCCGCCGAGGATTTTGCAACGACGGAGGTAAGACCGACCGCGCGTCTTTTCGGTATGATAACGCCGTGAACGCCGGAGCATTCCGCGCTTCTTATAATAGCGCCGAGGTTGTGCGGGTCTTCGATTCCGTCACATATAACGACGAAGGGCTTCTCGCCGAGTGATTCCGCATATTCAATTATCTCATCGATCGATGAATAATTATGCTCTGCGGCGAGGGCAACTATACCCTGATGCGCGCCCGAGCCGATCATTGAGTCGAGCTTGCTCTTCTCCATCTCTATTATCGGGATCTTTCTTTCTGCGGCCTTGGCGATAAGCATCTTTACAGAGCCCTCGCGCTCACCTCTTTGAACGTAGATCTTATCAATATCTCTTCCCGAATTAAGAAGCTCCTTTACGGCGTTTCTTCCGCCTATTGCGGACTCGTTTATCGGCTTTTTTTCCATTTTTATCATATCCTTTTCGAGTTTTCATAAGGGTAAACTTTCGCATTTAACTATATTATAACATATATATAAAGTATAGACAAGTAATTTTTTATAAAAAAAAGAAAAAATCCCACGATTTTCGTGGGATTTTCTTGCGAATTTCTATATTAGTCCTTATTAGAATCTAAAACTCAAAAATTACGCGTTCTCGGCTCTCTTTGCTGCGAAGCACTCGCTGCAGTAAACCGCTTTGCCTTCGGTAGGCTTGAAGGGCACCTGGCACTCCTTGCCGCATTCAGAGCAAACAGCTGCGAACATTTCTCTCGCACCTCTCTGCGCATTCTTCTTTGCGGCGCGGCACTCCTTACATCTGGAGGGCTCGTTTTCGAATCCTCTGGATGCGTAGAACTCCTGCTCACCTGCGGTGAACACGAACTCATTGCCACAATCTTTGCACTTCAATGTCTTGTCCTCGTACATGGTTCCTTTTTCCTCACTTGATAGGTATAATATAATTTGCCCTTAGTCGGATTTCAACCAACGCCTTTGTAAACAACGCTCTCCCTTAAGCTACCTGGGCATCTAAACTTATTTAATATCGGAGAAGATCTTCTGCATTCCGCGCAGACGAGCGAACGCACGCGTCTTTGCATTCTCAACCGATTTCGTCGTTTTCTCCAATTTATCGGCAATCTCCTGCGAGGAGTAACCGCCGATATAGAGGTTAAAAACTTCGTATTCATATTCCGATAAAACGCTCTGCGCGCGCTCAAGATACTGCTTCATACGCTCGCGCTCAACAAGCCTTTGCTCGATATTGAAATCCTGAACGAGTGACTCAACGTCAACTTCGGAAAGCATACTTTCACGCGAAAGCTTCGAAGAAAAATCACAAAGCTTGCGATAAACGCAGATGCGCGCGTACAAACCGAAGGTAATATCCGAGCTTCGAGAAATATCGTATGAGATAACGGCGCGGTGAAACGCCACGCACGCTTCGGAATAGACCTCATCGTATCTTGAAGAAAAACCGTCGAACCCTGCGATGACCTTATTGATCATCGGCATATAGCGCGCGATAAGCTCGGCGAAAGCGTCGCTTGACTCTCTTGCCGCGGCAACGAGCGCTACCGTATTATTGTCATCGTATTTTTCCATATTTTCTCTTTCGGTATAGATTAATTATATATTTTTATTTACACTTTGTCAAGTATCTTGTCAAAGAAACTTAACCAAACCTTAAATTTCGTAAAACTTTTCTGTTTTTATTATGAACTTTTTGTCGATAATGTACAATATTTTATACATCAGGAAAGAAACTCCAATCGACCCGTAGCGGAAAACAGTATGCCGCGATAAACCGAATCGGGCTTTTCCTCATAGTTTCTTCTTATTTTTTCTGCCTCGAGGCGTGAGTTAACGACGATGGATACCGACATCGTCTCCCCTATCTGATCGCTTGAGGACATCGTGACCTTGAATCTGCCGCCCTCAGCCTCGGTAACTGACGCCGAAATCTTCGTTCCGCTTTTTGAAAGAGAGGCGTATTTCGCGGCGTATCTTAAGCTCTGCTCTCTGAAATCCTTATCAAGGCTGTCGTAAAGCTGGCGAGCGATCATTCTTCCCGAGTCGGATATCATATAATACATCTCACCCTCGTAATCATCCGAATAAAGATGTCCGTCCTCCGAAAGCTCACGCAGGCACTCGTCGTAGTCGATAAGAAGCTCCTCCGTGTTTTCGGAAACCATTCCGATAACCGAGGTATGATCGATAGGATATCCTATATTATCTAAAAGGAAAAGAATGAAGACCTTTATGTCGGTCATCGTGCGAAGCTTGAATTTCTTTTGCTTTCTCAATTTCTTATACCTTACTTAATTATTTTGGAAATAAAAGACCCGCGTCGGCGGCGTCAATGAGACGCCGCACGCCCGGGTCGATATTTTATTCTTCGTCTTCAGAGCCTTCTTCCTCAGAGTCGCCTTCCTCGTCCTCTACCTCTTCCTTGGGAAGATAGTCGTGGTAGTTAGCCTGAGTTGCGCCGTTAAGAATGAAGTGACCGAAGCCGTCAACCTCAATGCCGGTAAGATCACCGCTTACGAATGCGAAGCTCTGGTTGAATACGATGGGAGCGATGGGAGCTTCTTCAAGGAGGATCTCTTCTGCCTTTGCAAGATATTCAGCTCTCTTCTCCTCGCTTCTTGCGTTGTATGCCGCGGAAATATAGGAATCGTAGTCACTGTTGACCCATCCGCTGAGAGTTCCGCGATAGGAATCGTTAGCGAAGTCTGCGCCGCAACCGTTCATATTGCTCGTGAAGGATGCAAGAGAAACGAGTGCGTCGGTGGAATAAAGCTGGAAGTCGATGCCGATTACGTCGAAGTCACGGATTCCAACGCTGGAATCCTTAACAAGCTTCTGGATCTCGGAGTCGATGATCTCGGTATCCTTATCGATCGAGCTGAATATGTAATCAACGGGCTTTACGGTTACGACGAACTGAAGCTGGCTCCAGAACTGCTTAACGAGGTTTGCGATAGCGATGCTCTCCTCGTCGTTATTAACGGTAAGGGTGAACTTTCTCACACTGTTGAACTTGATGCCGGACGCCTCGATCTCTGCCTTAGCCTCAGCCATAAGCTCCTTAGCCTCTTCAAGGTTCGACTCGTAATCGGAGTTATCGATACGGTCGGAAACGGATTCACCGTAAACGCCCTTTGCAACAGCCTCGTTAAGCAAGCCGTTTGCAGCTTTACCGAAGGTGATCGCCTCAACCACCGCCTCACGGTCGATAGCAAGGAGGAGTGCGCGTCTTACCTTCGCGTTATTGAAGGGAGCTTTAGTGGTGTTGAATACGTAGGAATAAACCGAGAGAGTGTCGGAAACGATAGCCTCGTCCTTGACGTCAGCTCTGTCGGAGAGAGGAGCGTCGGACATAAAGAAGACGGTCTTCTCTTCAATATCATTATAAGAAATAGTGCGCTCCTCACCGTCGATGAAGAAGGAGAGAAGACGGTTGGGAACTACCTTATTATCGTAGTCAACCGCGGTGGGAGACTGATGGTAACCAAGGTTTCTTTCAAGAGTAAGCTCACCGGTTGCGTGGTTTATGTAGTTAAGCTTGAATGCGCCGTTGGTTGCGATGGTGGAAGCCTCCTTGCTCCAGTAGGATTCGATATTGAATACGTTACCCTGACGGAGAGGAGAGGTTGCGATGGACGCAAGGTTGTTAAGAAGGCGGTTGTAATCAGCGCCCTCACGGTATTTGATAGTAAGCTCGTAGGTATCGCTTGCCTCTACGCCAAGCTCAGTGGGCTTAACGTCGCCCGACTTAACTGCAACTGCGTTCTCAATATCATAAAGAAGAGCTGCTGCGGGATTAGCGTTGTTGGGAGAGAGGAGAGCCTCACGCCACGCGTATACGAAGTCAGCCGCGATAACTCTGTCATCGGTGGACCAATAGCTCTCGCGAAGCTTGATCACGATCTCACGGTCAACGACGTCAACCTTATAGGATTTAGCAAGAGCCTTCTCAAGCTCACCGTCCTCATTGATTCTGAAGAGGGGCTCAAAGAGCATGCTCATTACCTGCTCTGCGTTGCTGTCAACGTAGTAATCGGTGGGGTCGAGGTCATAGAACTCGTTACCGAGGTAAACGCTGATCTGCGCTCCTGCGTCAGCGGGCGCTTCCTCACAGGAGGTGAGCGAAAGCATTACGCCAAGAAGCATAACGACCGCAAGAAGCAAACTTACAATTTTTTTCATTTGAAACTCCATTCCGCCGCGCAAGCGGCAAAAACAATTTTATATGGCGCGCAAAAGCGCAATTATAATTCTTAGTATATTTTAGCACAAAACTTTTATTTTTTCAATATGAAAATACGCGTATAATGATTTTCGTTTCTTTTGCACAAATAGGCGACCGCTTTTTGTCGATTATCCACAATTTTAAATATTAAAATGAATAAATTCGTCCGCAACGGGCAAAAATTATGTAAAAAATGGAATTCGGAGGCAAAAATGAGAAGATACTTTGCAAAGAGAAACCTGAAAAAGGACGGCTACACCGACCTTGCGATAGAGCGCAGGCGGGCTGACCCGAGGGCGCGCGGAGTCGAATACACGAGCCGCGAGTGCCCGGCAGGAATATGGGAATGCGTCAGGATATATTCGGAGGAGGGCGCGAGAGATATCGGCCGTCCGATCGGAAGCTATCACACGCTGAATACGGGAAGGATGGATCTTCTCACCGACGGAGAGATAGAGGAGGGATCGGAGGCGATAGCAAGACGTATATGCGAGACGGTCGACGAGCTTGAGATCATCCCCGACAGAATACTCGTCGTCGGGCTTGGAAACGAGGCGTTAACTCCCGATTCCGTTGGACCGAAGGCGGCAGATAATGTAAAGCCAACTTTGCATATTCGCGATTTTGACGAGGAGTGCTTTGAATCACTCGGCTGCTCTGAAATAGCGGTCGTAAAGCCCGGAGTTGCGGCGAAATCCGGCGTTGATTCCTCCGAGATCATAAGGGGCGTGTCACAAAGATTGAAGCCGGACGTCATTTTCGCCATCGATTCGATACTGACAAGATCGACCGAAAGGCTCGGCTCTACGGTGCAGATTTCGACAACGGGGATCTTCGCGGGGAGCGGTGTCGGAAATTCGCGATCCGCGCTCACGGAGGAGGCGCTCGGAGTGCCCGTTATATCCATCGGAGTGCCGACCGTTATCGACTCGCGCGCCTTCTTTGAGAGCGGTGAGACGGCGGCGCTATCCCGCGACGAGGCGATGCTCGTCGCGCCGAAGGAGACCGACGAGATAACCGATGCGGCGGCAAGAATGATCGGCGGCGCAATAAATCAAGCGTTCGGCATCAGTCCTTATTGACTATCGGCGCGCGATGTGATATAATCGTTAAAAAACACATCGGAGAATATCAATATGAAGATTCCTTACGATAATTACAAGCATAGGTCAATCTGTTCGGCGCTTAATGAATTTCAAGCCTATTGGATCACCTCGGAGAGATTTTATCATCTGCCCGCAATCAGACAGTACGGTCACAACCGCCTGCCGGAATTCAATTCGGAGATACGAAACATTCACACGCTCTTCAGAAAGAGCTTTCGCATCGAGAGGTCGGTGAAAGAGGCTATCGCGTATATCACGGCGGACGATCTTTATAAGATATATATCAACGGAGACTTCGTCGGTGAAGGACCTGCGCAGTCCTACCCTTTCGCTTACAACTACAACGCGTTTGATATAACCGACCTCATAGCAAAGGGCGAAAACGCGATTGCCGTTCAGGTTTATTACCAAGGTCTTTTCAATATTTATCTTGTGAGTGCCGACAACCTCTCGGGCATGATCGCAGAGCTTCACATCACTTACGACGACGGAAGCCGAGAGATAATAAAGAGCGACCGCACTTGGAAATACAGAGAATCCGACGCATACACGGCAAAATACGAATATGGATATCAAACGCAGTTTTCCGAGGATATCGACCTTAAAAAGCTTCGCTCCGATTGGCGCGAGGTTGGGTTTGACGACTCGGGCTGGAGCTCGCCCGAGGTGGCGGCACGCCCCTACCCTACCGAATATAATCTTATTCCGCAGATAACGCCCACAGTCAAGCACGAAAAGGTCTATCCCGAAAGGATCGTGACAATCGACGGCGGCTACCTTCTCGATTACGGACGGGAGGTCGTCGGATCGCCCGTTATAAAGATTAAGGGCGAGGAGGGCGACAAGCTTGAGCTTCGATTCGCAGAGGAGCTTGACGAGGGCGGAAGAGCGAGATACGAAATCCGCGCGAACTGCACATACCGTGACGAGCATACTCTTTCGGGCAGGGACGACCTCGTCGAATACTTTGACTACAAGGCGTATCGGTATATGGAAATTCTCGGCGCGCCCAAGGGCTTTGATCCGAAAACGGTCTACACTATTGAAAGATGCTATCCCTTCCCCGAAAAAACGGCAAGCTTCAATTCCTCGGACGAAAAAATGAACGGAATATGGAAGATATGCGAGCGCGGAGTGAGAATAGGAACGCAGGACACCTACTACGATTGCCCAACCAGAGAAAAGGGCGGATTCGTCGGTGACGCACTTATAAGCGGACTTTCACACCTCATTTTGACTGCCGACTTAAGAATATACGAAAAATTCATCAGGGATGCGGCAAACGCATCGCGCTACTGCCCTGCGGTAATGGCGCATCTTCCGACCTACGATATCAATATCTGCGCCGATTATTCAGCCCTCATTCCCCTGTTCATCGAGAAATATTACGACTACACGGGTAACGCCGAATTTGTCAAAAAGATGCTTCCCGTCGCAGAAGGAATATGGGAATACTATTCACAGTTCCTTAATTCCGAGGGGCTTCTTGAAAGGATCGGACACATGAAAAAAGTGCCCTCCGATATGAAAGCGATCCTCGTTGACTGGCCGCAAAATCTGCGCGACGGCTACGATATGGAGAAGGCAGAGAACGGAATTTCCACAAATTCGAACCTCTTCTTCTACGGATTTTTGAAAACGACGGCGAAGCTCTATGATGCGGTCGGAGAAAAGAAGCGCTCCGCCGAGCTCACCGAGATTTTCGAACAAATGGAGCGCGCAATTATAGCGAGGCTATACGACGAGGAAAGCGGACTCTTCCGCGATGCGTACGGCTCGGAGCACTTCTCTATCCACGCAAACGCGCTTCAGCTCTTCTTTGGACTTAAGCCCCCGCGCGGTTACGCTCCGATACGCGACCTTATAATGAAGAGGAGACTTAACTGCGGAGTTTACTTTGCCTATTTCGTTATCGAGGGTCTCTTCCGCACAGGATATGCAGACGATGCAATCGATCTTCTTCGCGGAGAGGACGAGCATTCCTGGGTGAATATGCTGAAGAGCGGTGCAACGACCTGTATGGAGGCTTGGGGACCAGACCAAAAATGGAACACAAGCTGGTGCCATCCGTGGTCAAGCTCACCGATATACTTCTATGTCGAGAGACTAATGGGAATAAGGTCAAAAGAGCCCGGAATGAAGAAATTCGTCATCGCTCCGAGGGTGAGCGAGGATATCGATTTTATCGAGCTTTCACTCCCTACTCCGTCGGGATTTATCGAGCTTAGATACGAGAGGCGCGAGGCGGAAAAATACATAGAATTTAAAGCGCCCGAAGCCGTTACGGTTGAATCGGAGCACGGTTCAAATATAACTCTCGTGAGGCTTTAAAACTCAATACACACGGCGCGTCGGTGCAATATGCATAACGGCGCGCCCTTTTATTTATTTAAAACATAGATTTTATTTTGAAAAATGGGCAAATCATTGACTTATCGTGGGGGTTATGATATACTCAATATAACTTTAAAATAAAGGAGATCACCATGCTTAAAATCAACAAAATCACTTCGAACCACACGGTTGACTTCGCGGCTGAGGAGCTTAAAAAATACCTCAGAATGATGATGCCCCGCTGCGGCGAGATCGAGATCAAATACGCACCTGATGCAAAGGACGGATTCCGCCTTGGACTTATGGCAGATTTCGGACTTGACACCTCGGAATCGGACAATATCGAGCTTGACGATATTTTACATATCGACACCGACCTTGAGGGCGGTATCATTGCGGGATCGAACCCTCGAAGCGTTCTTCTTGCGGTTTATAGATACCTCACGATCAACGGCTGCCGCTGGCTCTTCCCCGGTATTGACGGCGAATTTATTCCGATCAAGAATATCGAGCCCACCAAGTATCACAAGATGGCTGACTGCCG
>JAZLEH010000058.1:0-2310 GCA_045615165.1 Eubacteriales bacterium
GTTATTGACCAGATCAGCGCCGAAACGGAGGCGGCGAGCGTTATCTTGTGTCTGAACCAGATCGCGGAGAAAACGATCGCAAGGATCGCAACCACCGGAATCGGAGCGAGGAATACGCGCCAGAGACCGCCAATCTCGGAATAGAGGGAGTCGAGAATGAAATATATAACTGCGGCTACGAAATATGTCGCGATGCAGGAGGTAAAGGCGATGGTCATTCTGAGCCTTTTCTTTTTTGATTCGATAGCGGGCTTCTTCTCATCGGCGGTATGCGTATGAAGAAAATAGTCAACCGTGACAGAGAAAAGCTCGGCAAGCTCAGCAAGGACGAGTACGTCGGGAACGGAATCTCCGCGCTCCCATTTTGATATAGCTTTATCAGAGTAATTAAGCTTTTCGGCAAGCTCCGCCTGAGTAAGCCTTGCGCTTTTTCTTAATGCGGTAATATTTTCGGCTATAATTTCTCTCGTAGCGGTCATTTCATCCCCCTCCATCCTTTATTTAACTTTATTTTCTTTATTTATATTGTATCATAAAGCACGATTTTTTTCAAGTCCTTATTGATTTTTATTTAAATTGTTTACAAAATCACTCTCCTCGCAGTAGAATCGAGGCGTTTTTTGGCGTTTTTATGCTGTTTTTTCTCTCCTCGGAGGAGAATTCGGGCATTTTCAACTCTACTCCTCGTTTTTTTAATCGTAGAAATTATATTTCATTTCGTAGGTTTACTTGAGGCACGAAAATGGATATAATTAACTCAAAGACAAAAAACAAGGAGAAAATCCCGATGGGCTACAAGAACAGAAAGAATGATTACAAGCTTTATCCGACGGTCAAATTTGACGATATAAGAGATATGCTCGAAAAGACCGCCGATAAATACGGAGACAAGGTCGCCGTTTCATACCGCGAAAATCCGCACGATGCGGAGTCGGTCAAGGTCTCGTTTGACGAGATGAGAGAAAGGGTCGAGGCGCTCAGCACCGAGCTTATCGCAAGAGACCTCAGAGGAAAGAAGATCGCCCTCATCGGCGAAAACTCGATCGGATGGATAATCTCATACTTTGCAATCACCTCTATGGGAGCGGTCGTCGTTCCGATCGATAAGGAATATCCCGCGCCCGATATGGCAAGCATACTTAACACTGCAAGATGCGACGCGCTTATCTTCTCCCCTTCTATCAAGGCGAAATACGGAGCAGTTATGGAAAGCGTTCCCACGATAAAGTTCACCGCGGCATTCTACGAGGCGGGCAAGCCCGAGGGAGTTGAAGCGCTCGATGAGCTTATCGCAAAAGGAAAAGAAAAGGTTGCGGCAGGAAACGACGCTTACTACTCCTATGAGATAGATCCCGACGCGCTCGTTTCAATCGTCTTTACCTCCGGAACGACCGGCAAGGGCAAGGGCGTTATGCTCTCAACGAGAAATATTCTTGACGATATGTCAAACGGTATATACCTTTTCAACATGCCCGAAAAGACTCTGTTTGCACTCCCCGCACATCACACCTTCGGCTCAACCGTCAACCTCATCGGTCACTATATGCAGGGACTTGAGATCTATATAAGCTCGGGAAATAAGTATATCTTAAGCGAGCTTTCGAAGGAAGATCCGACGCACCTCGTGCTTGTTCCCCTTTATATCGAGACCTTCTACAAGAAGATATTCGCGAAGATCGAGCAGCAGGGCAAGCTTAAGCTCGTTAAGAGAATGATGAAGATATCGAACGGTCTTCGCAAGATCGGAATCGACCTTCGCGAGGTTCTCTTCAAGGCGATACTCAAGAACTTCGGCTCGAGAATGAGACTCATCGTTTCGGGCGGTGCGGCGCTCAACCCCGATATTATAAGCGATTTCGATGCGATAGGCATCACGATACTTAACGGCTACGGAATAACCGAGTGCGCTCCCCTTATCTCCTGCAACAGAAACAACTACCGCAAGGCAGGCTCTGTTGGAAGACCGATCCTTCACGAGGAGGTAAAGATCGCATACCCCGATGAAAACGGAGAGGGCGAGATCTGCGTTAAGGGCTCAAACGTTATGATGGGTTACTTTGAAAATCCAGAGGCAACCACCGACGCGTTTGACGATGAGGGATATTTCCGCACGGGCGACCTTGGAAAGATCGACTCCGAGGGATGGATATATATAACGGGAAGGTCGAAGAACCTTATTATCCTCTCAAACGGCAAGAACGTTTACCCCGAGGAGATAGAGACCGAGATATCCAGAATTTACGGTGTTGCGGAGGTCGTCGTTTACGCGGGTGAAAGCCGCTCGGATAAGTCAAAGGAGCTTATCGTTGC
>JAZLEH010000059.1:0-5769 GCA_045615165.1 Eubacteriales bacterium
TAAGCTCGGAATCAAAGCTTTCAAGATTTAGTCCGACAAGCTCTGATAGACGCATTCCGGTGTTCAAAAACAGGGTAATGATAGTGTAATCGCGCACCATCGTTTTTGATCCGACGTCCTTTTTCACCGTCTCAAGAAGGAGTACCGCCTCTTCGATCGTTAGATGCTTGGGAAGAGTCTTGTTTTTCTTCGGGGCGTCTATATCCGCCGTTGGATTCGAATCCACGAGATGCTTTTTGCCGTGCGCGTAATGGAAGAATGATTTGAGAGCGCTCAGCTTGCGCATTCTTGTCGTCGTACTGTTCGATCTTTCGAAGCCGACGAACATAAGGTAATCGATTATATTCTGCGGCTCGACTCGTCTTACATCATCAAGACCAATGCCGCTGATGCTTATTTTCTCAAATTCCTCAATACTCGGAGATTCGCCTCTGTCGCGTATTATCATAAATCTAAAGAACGTTCTTAGGTCGAGAAGGTATTCACAGACCGTCTTTTCGCTGTTTCCTTTGATCATAGCGGTATAAGACGCGTAGTCTCTAAGAACCTGTGGAAAGGTCTTATATTCATCGCTTTTAAAGGTCAATACCGACATTTTGAAGCTCCTTTCATACTTTTATACTTCTATTATACAAAATTTTTCGCGGATTTAGTGGATAAAATGTTAACATTTTGGTATTCTACTTGTTTTTTTTATTTTTTGTGGTAAAATATCATTAGAAAATTAACGGAAGGGTATTTATGAAATTCATCAAAGATCATTCTTACGATATTATCAGACTTTACATAATACAAATCGGAATATCTATCTTTTCCTTGCTTTTATATACCTCTGTCAGCGGACTTGACGATAAGGATCTAGCAAATAAGCTTAAAATTGCGATATCGATATTCGCGATCCTCTTCTTCTTTGCATTAATCTATACGCTCAGCTGGGAGTGGGGAGCAAACGATATTATAAGGATTGATGCAGGTAGACAAAAAAAGAACGTGTTCAAGGGCACTATCCTCGCCGCGTGCGCTAATATTCTTAACGTTATCCTCGCAGGCGCGTGCATTATCTCTATGGTTGCTTATATGAACGGTTCGGGCGGTGCGTTATCCGTTCTTCAGGTGTTTAATTTGATTCTTCGAATGACTGACGCTATGTATATCGGTGTTCTTATGTCGATATTCGCGTTCGCTGAGGGCACTGACCTCTATAATCTCTATCAGTCTATCGGATATATGCTGACACCGCTTCTTGCAATGGCGGTAACTCACGTCGGATACGTTTTCGGACTTAAAAATATTAAAATTTTCGGATCAAAGCCTAAAAAGTCATAATAACAAGATTCCCCGAGTATAGTTTAACAGACTGTTCGGGGGATTTTTTTATGAAAGTATACGTAATGAATTTTAAAAAGCACAGAATGCTTCTCGGGGTAATTAGCTTGTTTATGGTCTTAACGCTCGGACTTCTTATAGGTGCGTTCAGCGTTAACGCGTATCTCGGCTCGTCTTATTATCAAAGCGTCCTTGCAAGCGAAAACGAGCGTAATATCGTGATAATCGACGCAGGGCACGGCGGTGAAGATCCGGGCGCCGTAGGTAGTAATGGGATATATGAAAAGGACCTGAATTTATCTATCGCAAAAACGCTTGGAGCTGACCTTGAGGCATCTGGATTCTCGGTGATTTACACGAGGACCGACGATCGCCTCCTTTATAACGCAGACGAGAATATTAAAGGGCTCAGAAAGATATCCGATTTAAAAAACAGGTGTAAAGTTGCGGCAGAATATCCTGAGGCAATCTTCGTAAGTATACATATGAATTCTTATGGAAGCGCGAAATACTCGGGGCTTCAGGTATATTACTCCGAGAATAATCCGAAGAGCGAGATCCTTGCCTCATCCGTTCAATCAGCGGTAAGGGTGGAGCTTCAGAAGGATAACGAGCGCGTTATAAAATCGGGCGATGGTATATATATTCTCAAAAACACGACGAATCCCTCGATACTCGTTGAGTGCGGATTTTTAACGAATCCCGAGGAGTGCGAAAAACTTTCTCAAAAAGAATATCAAAAAAGGTTGAGTTTGGCGATCGTTTGTGGTATTATTAATTATAAGGAACAATCCTCAAGGCTTTGAACTTGATGAAATATTAAGGACGTGTATATGAAAACACCAAAATCGACCTTCGTTTGCCGCGAATGCGGTTGCACAAGTATAAAATGGCTTGGAAAATGTCCGGACTGCGAGTCGTGGAATTCATTTGATGAGGTTGAGATCCGCGAAACGGCTTCTCCATCATTAAAAAAGAGCGGCTCAAACCGTGCCGAAAAGTTCTCCGAGCTTAAGGTAACCGAATATTTAAGAAGCGCCACGGGAATGAATGAGCTTGACCGCGTGCTTGGTGGCGGACTTGTCGATAGCTCGGTCGTTTTGCTCTCTGGCGAGCCGGGTATAGGTAAATCGACCCTTCTTTTGCAGATATCATCTGAGCTTGCAAAAAAACGCAAGGTTTTATACGTGTCGGGTGAGGAATCTAAAGGACAGCTTAAGCTCCGTGCAGAGAGACTTTCGGTATCGAGCGATATGCTTTATCTCTTGACTGAGACAGACGTTGATTACGTGCTCTCCGAATGCGAGGATATGAAGCCTGACGTTATTATAATCGACTCGGTGCAGACACTCTCGTCGATGCGCTTTACATCCGTTCCCGGTAGCATAACGCAGGTAAGAGAATGCGCAATGGCTCTTATCGGCTATGCAAAGAAGGCGGGGGCGGCAGTTTTTCTCGTTGGCCACGTTAACAAGGAGGGCGGTATTTCCGGACCTAAGATCCTTGAGCATATGGTTGATGCCGTGCTTTACTTTGAGGGCGAGAGAACCAATTCCTATAGAATAATAAGAGCGATAAAGAATCGCTTCGGCTCAACTAACGAGATCGGCGTTTTCGAGATGAGCGACAAGGGACTTATTGAGATCCCTAATCCCAGCGAGGTCGTAATGGCGGAAAGACCGAAAAACACAAGCGGCTCTTGCGCGGGATGCGTAATGCAGGGAACGAGACCTATCATATCCGAAATTCAGTCGCTCGTAACGAAAACCGTTTACCCGACGGGAAAAAGGACCGCGGACGGATTCGATCATAACAGAATGAGCCTTCTTATAGCCGTTCTTGAAAAGAGGATGGGGCTCAAGTTCTATGAAAACGACGTTTACCTCAACGTTGCGGGTGGAATTCACCTCGATGAACCGAGCGCAGACCTATCGATCGCGATGGCGCTTATAAGCGGAATAACCGATAAGGTGATCCCCGACGATCTTATCGCGTTTGGTGAGATAGGACTCTCGGGTGAGGTAAGAGCGGTATCCCATATCGATTATCGCGTGAAGGAAGCGGTACGCCTCGGATTCACGAAAATTGTCTTGCCGAAGAAGAATCTCACCGCCTCTCTGAAAGTACCCGCAGGGGTCGAGCTTCTCGGAGTCAGCAATATTTATCAGGTTCTTATTCATATGCGAAATAAGGAAAAGAATGCTGAAATTGAATGATAAATAATGAAATTGAACACGAATTTGTTGATTCTGAACAAAATCGTGTTCTTTTTTTCTACGCGAAACATATATTTAATACAAAGAAAAATATTGAAATTAGAATTTTTTTGATGTATAATGAACATAGATGTTAAATGTGGTTAACCGCATACTAGCACGCAAAACACATCAAGGAGAACTTTCTTATGGAAAAGGTTTACACCAAAAGTATTCGAAACGTAGCGCTCCTCGGACACAGCGGGGGCGGAAAAACTTCACTTGCTGAGTCAATGCTTTACATTTCAAGACTTACGGATCGTCTTGGAAGCGTTCCCGACGGAAATACCGTATGTGACTATGATCCCGAAGAAATTAAGAGAGGTTACTCCGTTTCTGCCGCCACTGCTCCCATGCTTTGGAACGGTACGAAAATAAATATACTCGATACTCCCGGCTTCTTTGACTTTGAGGCAGAGGTAAGACAGTGCGTCAGAGCGGCTGACGCGGCAATTATCGTCGTTGACGGTAAGTCCGGAATTCAGGTTGGAACTGAGCTTGCGTGGGATCTTGCCACCGAGGCAGGAATTCCTAAGGCGTTCTTTATCAACCGCTTTGATGACGGCGAAGCGCGCTTCTTCAAGGTGTTTGGCGCGATCAGAGAAAAGTACGGCTTGACCGTTTGCCCGATTCAGATCCCGATCATCGACGGCGATACCGTTATCGGATTTGCTAACCTCGTCGAAATGTGCGTTTACACCTTCGAAAAGCAGACCGGTGAATACGTTCGCTCTTCTATCCCCGATAAGTTCAAGGATATGTTTGACGAATATCACAATATGCTCCTTGAAGCTATCGCGCAGACGAGCGACGATCTTATGGATAAGTTCTTTAACGAAGAGCCGATCTCTCGCGAGGAAGCGCTCGAGGCTATTCATCAGGGAATTATCAACGGCGACATAATCCCCGTATTCTGCGGCGCGGCTCTTAAGAATTGGGGTATCAAGACCCTTCTTGATACCATTGCGGAATCATTCCCGCGTCCTATCGCCCGTAAGTTTGAAAAGCTCGTTGACGACGAGGGCAATATCACCGAGGTTGCGATCGATATGGATAGCGCAGACACCTCGCTCTTCGTATTCAAGACAGTTGCCGATCCCTTCGTTGGTAAGATGTCCTTCTTCAAGGTTATGAACGGTACTCTCCGCAAGGATATGTCTCTTCGCAATACCACGACGGGCGTATCCGAAAAGCTTAATAAGATATTTATGATGAGAGGTAAAAAGCAGATCGACGTTGAAGAGCTTGCCTGCGGTGATATAGGCGTTACCGCTAAGCTTTCCAATACCAATACGAACGATACTCTCACGACTCTCTCCGCAAATATTAAGTATCTTCCCATTAAATATCCGAAGCCCTATATGACGATGGCTATCACGCCGAAGGCAAAGGGTGATGAGGATAAGATTTCCACCGGTATTTCAAGACTACTTGAAGAGGATCTCACGATCAAGTATGAGAATAATCCCGAAACCAAGCAGCTCACAGTTTCCGGTCTTGGCGATATTCACCTTGATATCATAGTTTCCAAGCTTAAGAGCCGTTACGGTGCGTCCGTAGACCTCGCAAAGCCCAGACTTGCATATAGAGAAACGATCAAGAAGAGCGTTGAGGTTGAAGGTAAGCATAAGAAGCAGTCCGGAGGTTCGGGTCAGTACGGTCACGTAAAGATCAAGTTCTCACCCGGTGAGGCTGAAGGACTCACGTTCACCGAGTCGGTATTCGGCGGCGCAGTTCCGAAGAACTTCTTCCCGGCGGTAGAGCAGGGACTTCGTGAATGCATGCAGAAGGGCGTTCTCGCAGGTTATCCCGTCGTTAATCTTGCCGCGAATCTCTACGACGGCTCGTATCACGACGTTGACTCTAACGAAATTTCCTTCAAGCTTGCCGCAGGTATCGCATATCGCGAAGGTCTTCCTAAGGCTCAGCCCGTAATTCTCGAGCCCGTGGGCGATCTTAAGGTTCGAATTCCCGATAACTACGTCGGCGACGTAATGGGCGACCTCAATAAGCGCCGCGGCAGAGTAATGGGTATCGAGCCGAACGACAACGGCACGCAGACAGTTCTTGCAGAAGTTCCGTTTGCTGAAATGACCGATTACGTTATCTCTCTCCGCGCTATGACTCAGGGTAGAGGTAAGTTTGATTTCGATTTCATCAGATATGATGAAGTTCCCGCCGCTCTCAC
>JAZLEH010000060.1:0-1817 GCA_045615165.1 Eubacteriales bacterium
TTCGTTTTTTATACACCCTTTTGAAAAAAGTTTAAGTTTTTTTAAAAAAAGTCTTGACAATTTGACAAAGTGCTGATATAATAATATACTGCACTATAATCGCTTTTGCTTTAAGGGGGATTTCTGCCCATTTTGCAGGAAGGTCTTGACTTTATTGACAAAAACATCCTTTTTGAAGCTCGGTTATTTGTTAATTTTCACCATAAATCCCAAAATGGCGAAAATTCGTATCCACTTGTAAATTATCAGGAATGGAGTGATTCATTTATGCTTAAACCCCAGAAGCTTGGCACTAACGTGAGAATGAGTTTCTCGAAAATCGAGGCCGCCACTGAAATGCCCAATCTTATTGAGGTACAGAAGGACTCTTACAAATGGTTCCTTGAAGAGGGACTTAACGAGGTTCTTCGCGACGTGTCTCCGATAGTTGATTACACCGGTAATCTTTCAATCGAGTTCACGGACTATTCAATTGACCCGAATCCCAGGTATTCGGTCGAGGAATGTAAGAACAGAACTGTTACTTACGATGCTCACATGAAGGTGGGCGTGCGCCTTATCAATAAGGCGACGGGTGAGCTCAAGACCGCGCAGGTCTATATGTGCGACTTCCCGCTCATGACCGATAACGGTACTTTCGTTATCAACGGCGCTGAGCGCGTTATCGTTTCACAGCTCGTTCGTTCTCCCGGTATCTATTACGGTGATGAGGTTGACAAGCAGGGTAAGCATAACTTTACCGCTACCGTCATTCCTTACAGAGGTGCTTGGCTTGAGTATGAGACCGACGCGTTCGGTATATTCTACGTTAAGATCGATAAGACCCGTAAGATCCCCGTGAGCGTTCTCGTTCGTGCTCTTTGCCCCGCAGGTGAGGATTCCAACGAAGCGCTTATCAAGATGTTCGGTGAGGAAGAGATGCTTCTCGCAACCTTCCAGAAGGATGAGACCGTTACTCTTGCAGTTGAGAACGGAACCTCTTATCGTGATGAAGCGCTTAAGGAAATATATAAGAGACTCCGTCCCGGCGAGCCCCCGCTCGTTGAGAGTGCTGAGCTTCTCGTAAACAACCTCTTCTTCGATCCTAAGAGATACGATCTTGCACCCGTTGGAAGATATAAGTATAATAAGAAGCTTTCTCTCGGCAAGAGAATTGAGGGTCTCACCCTTGCAGAGACTGTTGTTAGCCCCTATACCGGCGAAATCGTTGCAGAGGCTGACACCGTCCTTACCCGTGAGCTTGCTATGGCTATCGAGGACAGCCTTGTTAATGAGGTTATCGTTAAGACCGAGGACGGCAAGTCCGTTAAGGTATTCGGTAACAACACCGTTCGCCCCGAGCTCGTTCTCGGCTACGATCTTTCCGACTGCGGCGTAAAGGCAGGAGAGAAGGTAAGACTTACCGCTCTTACCGAGATCGTTGAGGCAGCTGACGCTGAGGGCCTTTCCGGCGAGGCTAAGGTTGAGTTCATCAAGAATCGCGCTAAGGAAAACATCGCGCTTCTTTGCCCGAAGCACGTAACTAAGGAAGATATCTTCGCATCCGTAAACTACCTCTTCAACCTTCTTCACGGTATCGGTACTACGGATGATATCGACCATCTCGGCAACCGCCGTCTCAGATGCGTTGGTGAGCTTCTCCAGAACCAGATGAGAATCGGTATGTCCAGAATGGACAAGATCATAAAGGAGAGAATGTCTGTTCACGATAACGACGATCTCCGCCCCGAGACGATTATGAACACCCGTCCGATAGCAACCGCTATCCGCGAGTTCTTCGGCTCGTCTCCCCTTTCGCAGTTCATGGACCAGAACAA
>JAZLEH010000061.1:0-3305 GCA_045615165.1 Eubacteriales bacterium
CTATAAGAAATAAATAAAGCGCGTAGATACGAATCTGTCTACGCGCTTTGCTTATTTCTTCATTTATTTGTTTAGATAATGCTTCAGGGCATATTCCGCAACGTGCTCGGTGTTTTTGCAAATGACCGCGTCTGCGAGGGCTTTTGCTTCGTCGCTTCCGTTTCCTGCGCATAGCGCAAGGCCCGATACTTCAAACATTGAGGTGTCGTTCATATTGTCGCCAATCGAGATAATCTCTTCTTTTTTGATTCCGAGAATTTCCGCAAGCTTTGCGAGCGCTTTGCCTTTGCCGGCTCTCGCGGGGCAGAATTCGATATTGTGCGCGACGGAGGAGGTGACCGTTATTCCTTCAATTCCTTCAAGGCGCGCTTTGCACTCCACCATTTCGTCGTCACTCGCGAAGAAGAGCACGATAGCCTCGGTCTCGTCACCCGACAGAGCAAGCTGCTTCACGTTATCCGTCGTATTCGATTCAAGGAATATTCTATAGTAGTATTCGTTTATCTGATATCGCTCGCAGGTCTGCTTTGTTATCGATCCCTTATTTATATATGCGCGTCCGGAAACGTGTGTCGATGTGAAAACGTCGTAGTCGTTGATTATATCTATCGCTGCCTTGACGTCCTCGTTTCTGATCTTTGAGGAATAGATATCCTGACCGAGCTTTTTGTCGTAAATAGCCGAGCCGTTTGAGTAGGTTAAGTATCTTATATTCGGATTGCAAAGAACGTCATCGGGTATCTCGTAAAGAGTTCTTCCGCTTGATACCGCAAATGTTATTCCCGCGTCGGATATTTTATTTATTGCCTCGGTGTTCTCGCGGCTCACGTTCATTTCGGGAGTGAGCAGAGTGCCGTCAAGATCGGTAACGATAAGCTTGTAATTCATTTTCTTAACCTCGCTTTTATAAGACCGTATTATTTTACCACATTTTTATTGAAAATTCAATACCGAATAGCTTTAAAATAGAGCCGATGAAATGAAAAAAGTTGATTTTTTTCTTCACTTATTATAAAATAATGTAGAAAGGAGTGATATAATGCGAGTAACCGTTGTTATAGATGAAACGCTGGACGAGGAAATAATTGTCCATCTGAAAAAAGAAAGCAGAATAGTTGATGATATCCGCGCCATTGCCTCGGGTGAGAGGGCTGAGCTTATTGGATATAATGAAAACGATATAGTCCGTATATCACTTGAACAGACGAGCGCTTTTATAGTAGAGGATGGGCGCGTTTACGCACTTCTTGACGGAAAAAGGCTTCGCTTGAAGAGCAGACTATATGAGATAGAGGATACCCTCCCGCAAAGCTTTATAAGGATCAATCAGTCCTGTATTGTAAATATTTCGATGATAAAGAAATTTACCGTTTCGATCGGCGCGGCTCTTATGGTTGAGCTGAAATGCGGTTATCGCGATTACGTCTCGCGCCGTCAGGTTAAAAAGGTGAAAGAGAGGCTTGGTATAAAATGAATAAATACGTAAAAGTATACCTGCACCGCGGACTCATTTTCGGCGGTTTCGGACCTATAGTTGCGGGTGTGGTTTTGTATTTCGTAATGCTTAGCGAGGGCGGTGCGTTTTTTGATCCTGCCGATTTTCTTATTGCGGTCGTTTCAACCTATATCCTCGCTTTCGTTCACGCAGGCTCAAGCGTGTTTAATCAAATAGAGGGGTGGAGCTTAGCGAAAACTCTCGTCTTTCATATCGGATCGCTTTACGTCGTGTATCTCTTAACCTATATAGTTAATTCGTGGATACCGTTCAGCATCGTCGGCATCCTCGTTTTCACAGGGATATTCGCCGCCGTTTATTTTGTCGTTTGGATCACGGTATATCTCATAGTGCTCGCCTCAAGCAAAAAAATGAATTCAAGTCTTTGAAATTCTTCATTACTTATAAATATAAAAGGCTGATTCCGCAGAATCAGCCTTTTTTCGTTTTACATTTTGTTTATAGCGTCTATAAGAATAGTACGAAGAACCTGAGGATCGCAGTTGCCGCGAAGCTCCTTCATGCATCTTCCGTAAATAGACATGAGCGCCTTTTCCTTACCGCCCTTGTAATCGCTTACAGCCTTGGGATCGGCATCGATAGCCGCCTTAACAACCTTGTCGATAAGACCCGTGTCGTTCGAAATAACGAGTCCGTTTGCCTTTGCGTATTCCTCGGGAATGATAGAGGAGTCGTCAAACATAGCCGCAAGGATCTTCTTTCCGTTAGCGCGTCCAACCTTGCCGTCGGAAACGAGCTTGATAAGCTCGCCGAGCGCCTTACCGTCAAGAGTGAGCATATCGTAGGTCATCTGTCTTGCGTTAAGAATGCTCATAACCTCGGAGAGCATCCAGTTTGCCGCATCCTTTGCGCTTCCGCATTCCGCATAAGCCGCCTCGAAGCATTCGCAAAGTGCAATGGACTTCGTAAGCTGTTCGGAATCGTATTCCGAGAGGGCGTATTCGTCAATATATCTTGCGAGCTTGACCTCGGGGAATTCGGGGAGCGAGCTTTCGATTCTCTCGAACCACTCGTCGTCAATAACGACGGACATAACGTTGGGGTCGGGGAAGTAGCGGTAATCGCCCGCGGTCTCCTTCGATCTCATTGCGTAGCTCTTGCCCTTGATATCGTCCCAACGGCGAGTCTCCTGAACGAGAACCTCGGTGTTGTTTTCAATAGCGTCGATGTGTCTTGCGGTCTCGTACTCGATAGCTCTCTTAATAGCCTCGATCGAGTTCATATTCTTCATCTCGGTACGAACGCCGAGCTTGTCGCTTCCCTCGGGTCTTACGGAGAGGTTAACGTCGCATCTCATAGTGCCGTGCGCCATTTCGCACTCTGCAACCTTAGCGTAGCGGAGAAGCGTCTTAAGTCTTTCAAGATAAGCTTCAACCTCTTCTGCGCTTGAAAGGTCGGGCTGGCTCACTATCTCAATAAGGGGCACGCTCGTTCTGTTAAAGTCAACGTGCGTCGTGTCCTCCATAATATCGTGAACGAGCTTTCCTGCGTCTTCTTCCATATGGATCTGCTTTATGCGAACGTTCTTCTTTCCCTTTGAGGTCTCGATTTCAACGAGGCCGTTTACCGCAACGGGCGCAAACCACTGGGTGGTCTGATAAGCGGCGGGAAGATCGGGATAATAGTAGCTCTTTTTATCAAAGGTGGTCGTGCGGTTGATGTGGCAGTTAAGCATAAGGCCTGCCTTCATACCGTAATCAACGACTCTCTTGTTAACGACGGGGAGCATTCCGGGCATACCGCAGCAGGCAGGGCATACGTGAGCGTTGGGCTCAGCGCCGTAGGAGTG
>JAZLEH010000062.1:0-8596 GCA_045615165.1 Eubacteriales bacterium
GAAATAGTCTCTTGCTTGAAGGGCATGCAACGGGATGAAACGTCCGCCTCTTCCTTAAGCTTCATTTCGCAGTCAAGCTCACCGCACCACATCGCCTTGATGTAGCCGTCCTTCTCGTCTGCGATCTTGATAAGCTCCTCAAGGGTGGTTGCGGAGTAGGTTCTTTCCTCTCTGTGCGCGAGCGCCTTTTCATAAAGCGCCTTGGTAAGATTCTCAAGTCCTGCGTTAACGGAGGATACGAGATCGTCGATAGAGACGAAGCTCTTCTCTCTGTTATCGCGGCGAACGATAACGCACTTGTTTTCAGCGATATCGCGAGGACCGATCTCGATACGGAGGGGAACACCCTTCATCTCATATTCGGAGAACTTCCATCCGGGCGACTGCTCGGAATCGTCAACCTTAACTCTGATGCCTGCCGCCTTAAGAGTGTCGCGAAGCTTGTAAGCTACGTCGAGAACTCCCTCTTTGTGTTGCTGAACGGGGATAACTACGACCTGAATCGGAGCTACCGAAGGGGGAAGAACGAGACCTGAATCATCGCCGTGCGTCATTATGATACCGCCGATGATACGGGTCGAAACGCCCCAAGAGGTCTGGTGGCAAGCCTTGAGCTTGTTATCACTGTCAAGGAACTGGATTCCGAATGCTTCTGCAAATCCCGATCCGAAGTTGTGCGAGGTTCCGCCCTGAAGCGCCTTACCGTCGTGCATAAGCGCCTCAACGGTATAAGTCGCCTTCGCTCCCGCAAACTTTTCCTTATCGGTCTTCTGACCCTTGATTACGGGCATTGCAAGATCCTTTTCGAAGAAGTCTGCGTAAACGTTGAGCATCTGCACGGTTCTTTCTTCCGCTTCCTCAGCGGTTCTGTGCATAGTGTGACCCTCCTGCCAGAGGAACTCTCTTGAACGAAGGAAGGGGCGAGTAGTCTTTTCCCAACGAACAACCGAGCACCACTGGTTATAGAGCTTCGGAAGGTCGCGGTAGGACTTGATTATATTAGCATAATGCTCGCAGAAGAGGGTCTCGGAGGTGGGACGAACGCAAAGTCTTTCAGTAAGTCTTTCATTACCGCCGTGGGTAACCCACGCAACCTCGGGGGCAAAGCCCTCAACGTGCTCCTTTTCCTTAGTGAGAAGTGATTCGGGAATGAACATCGGCATATAAACGTTTTCAACGCCGGTCTCCTTGAATCTTGCATCGAGAATCTTCTGAATATTCTCCCAAATTGCGTAACCGTAGGGACGGATGATCATGCATCCCTTTACGCTTGAATAGTCGATGAGGTCAGCCTTCTTGACTATGTCGGTATACCATTGAGCGAAGTCAACGTCCATAGAGGTGATCTGCTCAACGAGCTTTTTTCCATTGTCAGCCATTATATATATCCTTTCAAAGATAAATTCACAGAATAAATTATATACTAAATTTATTGCTTTGTCAAGCGTTTTGTACTAATGCGCGCAAAACAGAAGCAATAATAGCAAATTGACAGAAAAACGAGCGTTTTTTCACCTCTTTTTGTCATAATGGCAGAAAAGTTGCACAAAATCAGCTTTTTTGCAAAAATCACTTGAAAAAACTTTCATAATATACTATAATAGTAGAGTGAAATTAGGTGAAAATGAATTTTTTGACACCTCGTCATTCAAAAATGGAGTAAAAAGGATTCAAAAATGAAAAGTTACAAGGAACTTTCTAAAGCAGAATTAAAATTGATTTATGACTCTGTTCTCGCAGAGTATAACGGATATAAGGCAAAGGGACTTTCGCTCGACCTTTCACGCGGTAAGCCCAATGCGGAGCAACTCGATATAAGCCAGGCTATTCTTAACCAGCCGATGCCCCGTGAGGCGTGCTTCTCAGGGAGCGGAGTTGACTACCGTAACTACGGTATTCTCGACGGTATTCCCGAGATGAAGAAGCTTTTTGCGGATACCCTCGGAATTAAAGAGGAGTATATCACCGTTGGCGGTAACTCGTCGCTTCAGCTTATGTACGACGCGCTTATGAGAGCATTCGTTTTCGGCGTTTGCGATTCCGAGCGTCCTTGGTCGCAGGAGGAGGGGCTTAAGTGGATATGCGTTGCCCCCGGATATGACAGACATTTCAAAATGACCGAGGTAATGGGCTTTGAGCTCCTTACCGTTAAGATGACCGCTGACGGACCCGATATGGACGAGGTCGAAAGACTCGTTAAGGATCCTAAGGTCAAGGGTATATGGTGCGTTCCCAAGTATTCAAACCCCACGGGTAATACCTATTCGGATGAGACCGTGCGCCGCCTTGCAAAAATGGAGTGCGCCGCGCCCGATTTCCGCATTATGTGGGATAACGCGTACGCAGTACACGACCTCTCCGAAAACGGCGATAAGCTCCTTGACATATTCGCCGAGGCAGAGAAGTACGGTCACCTTAACAGAATCTTCTATTTCTCATCAACCTCAAAGATAACCTTCCCCGGTGCGGGAGTTGCTCTTCTAGCCGCATCGCCCGAGAACCTTAAGAACATCTCAAAATATCTCGGCGTACAGACGATCGGCTACGATAAGCTTAATCAGATCCGCCACGCATCCTACTTTGCAAACGGTGAAGCAGTTCATAAGCATATGATGGCTCTTGCGGAGCTTATCGGCAAAAAGTTTGAAATAACCCTTAAAAACCTTTCTGCTCTTCGAGGACTTGGAATCGCGGAGTGGACCGAGCCGAACGGCGGATATTTCGTTTCCCTTGACGTTATGCCCGGCACGGCGAAGAGAGTTTACGATCTTATGAAGGATGCGGGCGTCGTTCTTACCGGCGTTGGCGCGACCTTCCCCTACGGAATCGACCCCGAGGATAAGAATCTTCGCATTGCGCCCACCTATCCCACCGACGAGGATCTCGACCTTGCGACGAAGATACTCGTCTCGGCGGTGAAGCTTGCGGCTCTTGAAAAGCTCGTTTAATTGAAAATTTAAAGCAGAGAAACGCAAGGCTTCTCTGCTTTTTCTCATTTTTTTATAATATATATTGAAATAGAGAGCGCGATGTGTTAAAATGGAGTAAACAAATCGCGTTTACACTATTTTTGGGGCGATTATGGAGGAAATATGAAAATACATATTTTAAGAAATACCGCGACGATTCGCTACGCGGCAGAGGAATTTAAAAAGTATCTCAAGGCTATGTCGGATATTGATTCCGAAATATCCCTTGATGACGGTGAGATAAAGCTCGGATTGCTCGCTGACCTCGAATTATCCGAGGAGGGCGTTGACGACGTTATGATAGACGACGTGATCGACGTTGCTGTAAAGGACCTTGCGGGTTATATTGCCGGCTCTAACGAGCGAAGCGTTCTTATGGGCGTTTATAACTACTTTAAGAGCGCGGGATGCCTTTGGGTTCGCCCCGGAAAAGACGGAGAATATATTCCTAAATCCGACCTTGCTAATCACACCTTTATATATCGCAAAAAGGGCGATTACGGCTTCCGCGGCGAGTGTATTGAGGGCGCAGTAAGCTACGAGCACCTCCGCGACACGATCGATTGGCTCCCGAAGGTCAATATGAACTTCTTTATGCTTGAACAGCTCGTACCTTACAATTATATGAGCCGTTGGTATTCGCACGAATATAACACGAGGCGCGGGGAAGAGCATTTCGATTATAAGATGGCGTGTGAGATCGTTGAGCGTCTCGAATCCGAGATAAAGCTTCGCGGACTTCAGCTCCACTCTCTCGGTCACGGATATTTTTACGAGCCGTATGGAATCCATTACGAGACCAGCAAGACCGTATATACGATAAGCGACGAGGCAAGGGAAGCAATGGCGCTTCTCAACGGAGAGAGAGGTCTCAGCCATAATTCGCCGTTCCACACTCAGCTCTGTATGTCAAACGAAAAGGTGCGCCGCGATCATATCCTCTGGCTTGCCGACTACCTTGAAAAGAAGCCTTATATCGATTTCCTCCACGTTTGGCTCGGTGACGGAGCAAACAATCAGTGCGAGTGCGAGGAGTGCTATAAAAAGACGGTTTCGGATTGGTACGTTATCCTTCTTAACGAGCTCGACGCAGAGCTTACAAGGCGCAATATCGATTCGAAGATCGTTTTCATACTCTATAACGACACGATGTGGGCGCCCGTATCCGAAAGACTTAATAACAAGGATAGATTTATCGCGACTATAACGATACAGGCGAGAAACCACGGCTTGACCCTCTCACCTGAGCGCTACGATAAGCCTCTGCCGAAATTTGTGAGAAATAATTTTGATTATCGCAAGGGCACGTCGCAGATGCTCGTCCACAAGGACGATTGGAAGTCCGTATTTGACGGCAGAAGCTTCCTCTTTGAATACAGAATGTACACCGACCATTATTCCGACCCCGGATATATGCAGGTATCAAGGACGATGCACGAGGACTGCATCGCGCTCCGTGATCTTGAATTCGACGGAATTATAACCGATAAGACTCAGCGCTCCTATTTCCCGACGGCGCTTCCCATGGCGGTATTCGGTGAAAACCTCTTCGACCGCTCGCTTGACTACGATAAATTCGTTGATTCATATTTCAATTCTGCATTCGGTGCTGACGGGAATCTTGCAAAGGAATATCTCGACGCGGTAACTAAGTATATCGATCCCGATATCGTAAGAGTCGTCGTTGATATTACATACGAGGATACCGGAATGGGCTCGGCAACCAGGAGCGGAGGCGTGAGCGGCAGGGTAGACCACATCCCCTCGCTTATGAAGGCGTTCACCGTTGCGGACGAGTTCAAAAAGGTTGTCGCAAGGAATCTCAAATCGTCTGATCCCTGCCACAGAAAATCCTGGAGACTGCTTCAGTATCATACCGAATACGTGAAGCTTTTCGCCGATATCCTTATTTCGCTTGCAAACGAAAATAAAGAGGAGGCAGCGGTAAAGCGCGATAAGATGCTAGACTTCCTTTCCGTGATGGAGGAGGAATACAGCCTTGAATTTGACCTTCACCTCTTTGCGAGAAGGCTTAACGGAATGCTTAAGTAAAACAAAATTTGATCGAAAAGTCCACTTTTTTGATCGAAAAAAGCGTTTTTTACAACCAATATTTTTGATAAAATATAATTATTATATAATATTTTACGGAGGAAAAAATGAAAAAGCAATCTAAGATCATTGCAATATTACTGACGCTTTGCCTTACGATCGGCGCTATTGCCGTTTTTGCATCGGCGGAAGTAACTGCAACAACACCCGAGCTTGACGCGACAAAGCTCGTTGAAGGAAGCACGGGAATCACGTCACTTTTCACCTATAGTGGCGCAAACGCGGTCAAAAATCCCGGTTCGTCGGTATCGACCACATCGGTCCAGACGATGGGAGGAAACTCATACTCTCGTATTGAAAAACCGTCCAGCGGAGCTGCCGCAACGAAGAACTCTACCTTAAAAACCGTAACGCCGTTAACTGCGGATAATACCGATTATATCGTTCTCAGCTTCGATATCGGCGCGGATAAATACGCGTATCTTGATGATGAAACGAAGACCTATATGCTTTCCGAAGATCTTGACGGACTCAGTGAATCGGAGAAGGCAAGCGCATATCCCGCATACCCCCACGGATATGATTTCGCAATGTTTAACTCCGCCGCCGGAAAAGCCGTTCTTACAAGAATATGCGTTGATGACAAGGGCGTAGGTTATCTTACCGCCGGGGCGAATAAAACCGTTACTTCATCAACGGAAAAAACCGTTCCCCTCTCCAACATTATAAATCATTGGGATAACGTAACCGTTATCGTTGATTTCAATAATAGCAAGACCTATTATTATTTAAACGGTGAGCTCGTTATTACCAGTACCTATAGCCTATCCGAAATAGCCACCGTTCGCGTAAGAAGGGAGTGGCTTGACGATAAGAGCGGCACGCTTCATTACAATGCAATATCCGGAGCGGTAGACAACCTTTGCGCTTATACCTTCACAAAGGGATATACCTCCGATGGATATGACGGTATTGACGATTTCTTCGCAGGCAAGCTTTCAAGCATCGTTGAATGCGAGGATATGGTATATAATACCGATTACTTCTATGCCGGATCAAATAACGGATACGAGATAGTTTCTGACGGCAAAGCCGGCTATCACCACATCCCGTATACCGCAAAGAAGGTCCTTAAGGCGGGCGACGTGGTATATACCAAGGGTAATATCAACGCTATCCTTCCGGAAGGATTTGATTATATAGTCGGTGACGGCGAATCGGATAACGCCTACGTTATTTATAAAGAGGGTGAGGCGCACGCCAATATATCCTCAAATGATATTTCAACCGGCGCTATCACTACGACAACAGGTACCGACAAGGTGTTCAACGGCAACGTTTCATATAATTATAACGGAAATTCCTGCTTCAGAGTTTACTCGAAGGATAACCTTACCGCATCCACGTCATACAGCAATAACAACAAATACTACTGGAACTATGCGTTTTCAGAAAAAGTATATCCCTCGACCTCGAACGCTATCTATAACTATATAAGCTACGATATCGCGGCGATCGATTATCAGTATATTCCCGACGGCGCAACCGACGGAGTATACAGAATTCTCAAAAAGGATCTTTCCGAGCTTTCCGACGCGGAGAAGGCAACGGTACGCCTTTCGTATATGGACGGTATTTCCGGGGCATTCCTCGTGAACCAATGGGATGCGAAGGTATATATCGTTTCAAACGGTAACAAGTGGTACTTATCAATGGATAAGACCTACGGTGAGGAAGACCTTCCTCTTGCTGACGAGATCGGCGAGTGGAACCGTATAAGCGCAATCGTTAACTTCAAAAACAAGAATATTGACTTCTATCTTGGAGAGCAGTATCTCGGAACGAATACCGTAACGGGAACGAAGGTCGACCGAGTCAGTCCCATCCTCATTACGGGAGTAAATCATACCGCCGATTTCAATATGGTAATCGATAACATAATGAGTACGGCTTATACCTTGGATTATGCTTCACCCGCTTACGTATTCGGTATTGACGATTATATCGCGCTTGAGGACAAGACTCTTCCTATTTCGTTTATCGAGGATATAGACTTCAACGCCAAGTTCGAGACGAATACGATAGAGAAGAGCACCGAGCTTAAGCATAACGGTAAGATCTATAAGTTCTATAATCTTGCGCAGGCAATTAGCGCAGCAACGAGTGGAGATGAGTTGCTTTACGACGGAATCAAGATATACAGACCTCTCGCCCCCTCTCTTGCGACCCTTAAGGTCAGCGCGGACACCGTGCTTATCGGTGAAGCAACTAAGATGCACACTCTTACAGACGGCGTTATAAGCGTTAACCCCTTCTATTTCGTTAATTGGTGCGATTCCGAGGGTAACGTTATCGCAACTAACGAGTCGGATATTACTTCCGCGCCCAACTATAACGCGGTAAACCTTGCTTTAAGCGATGTTAAGGGTAACTACTTAAATAACATCGCATGGAATTATTCTATCGGAGCGGACGGCGAGCAAATTGCCTTCGCATCATGGGATGCAAGCGCGGTAGAAATCGGTGACAATGTGTATATGTATCCCGTGACCGGTAAGGTTACTTGGTATAAAAACGACAAGACAACCGTTCTTGCGGAAGAGCTCTGGTATGCGGGAAGCACTGCTTCAAGAGATTTCAGCGAGCTTGAAGAGATCACCGTTCTCGATAACGGTTGGTACGAGATAAACTACTACTGGAATTCAAAAACCGAAAGCTTTGATATTTCCAAGGGGGATGAGAGGGAGTATAAGCCCGTAAAAATTCCCGAATCAGCGCTTGACTTTAAGTTCAATTACTACCTTGGCTCGGTATTCTATCCTGCGTATTACATCCCCGCAGAGATAGAGGGTGTCAATATAACTAAGGCGACCTACGTTAACGGCGTAAATATTGATGACTATGTGAAGGAACACGGTACAGTAAAGAGCCTTGATGCGCTTAAGCAATATCTCGGATCGGATAAGAGCAAGAGCTTCTACGATATGACCGATAGCTATGAGGCAGTTGAAATAGGCGGAGAATCATACTATAAGTTCGCAAACGGATCGCTTTCCGCATTTGCGATCTATAACATAAGCGGAATTCAGATCGAGTTTACCGCCGTTATTGACGAAATAGAGTATACGCTCACCTCAGCGCCCGCACTCACAACCCTTGCAGGAACGAAGAGCGGTGCGGTTTCATACGCGGCTCGTGTGTTCGGTAGTGTAAACTCTGCGAAGAAATGCTCTGATGACGTTGCGCTTCTTTATAACTGGCTTCAGTATATAAACTATTCTTACGCGATGCAATCGGAGAATGGAGTATTCTCGGAAGAAGTAAGCAAGCTTATTAACGCTCACAAGAGCTTGAACCCCTTCTGCACCTGCCAGCACAAGATCGAAGATATGGTGGTTGGCGAAGCTCCTGCGGGACTTACCTACGGTAACTTCTCGGAGGTAGAGGGACTTAACGGAATCAGCGCGACCTATTACATCACACAGAGCTATGGCAGAGTCGGAATATACGTTCCGAAGGCATACGTTGACGAGGTCGGAGCAGATAATATCAAGCTTACGGTTAAGTTCAAGGGA